>DAHXKW010000070.1 GCA_027366195.1 Alphaproteobacteria bacterium
CATGATTATGCGCATCTGGTGCACGATGTGGCAGGGCAGTCATTTGATCACGTGTTTGTACTACACGGGGCGTCTATGGATTATTCGGCATTTTATCAAGCTTGTAGTCGCCATACGTTATCCTGCGACTACTTTTCTTCAGGCGATAAAGCGCAAGTCTTGGCTCAAGTAGAACATGTTCAAGACAATATCTTGTCTTGTGCTCATGAAGAAGCGGATGGTTTCTTGGATGATTACCTCGCGCGGATTTGCGATGTGTTTTACAAGGATCATTCATATTACCGTGATCACGATTATACCCGCACCACCCCATCTCCGCAGTTTACCAGAGCCTGGGAACGCGAGCTTTAGTATCCATTCACGGAGTTTGGTAATTGTTCAATACACAGTCATTCACAGTGACTATTTGGATTCGGAGAGTATATTTTTGGGTAAAACCAGATATCCATAACATGTTTGTTTATTGCTCGAGCTTAATGGAGTCTGCACCCCTTAAATCTGCAAGTAGATTGACTTGTGCCCAAGTTGTTTTTGGTTCTATAGTCTTTAAAACTTTTCTTACGTTCAAAACTTGTTTAAACACTTCTCCAGCAGCCTTTAGCTGGTTTGGGTTTTTGTCTGGGTGTAAGATGAGCATAGCTCCTTTGCATGCATGATCGAGAGCAGTTACAAGACCTACCGGAACTTTTGCTTCTTTATTTGTGGCTAGAATAGATTGAAGATTCACTAAACTAGATTTCCAAGTAGCTTCTGATTCTGGGCATAATGCTAAGGCTTCTTTCAATAATGTTTCAATCATAGAAGTTGTATCATAACGTGATCCTTCGGCGTTCTCAGAACTGCTTGCCGTTGATGTGTTGTCTATCAAAGTTGGTGCAGAATAGAAGTCTTTTACGTCAGGAAGTTCCACTTTTTGACCTGAGAAAACCTCCAATAACCAGTTCGCCAACTCTTCATAATCATTTATTACTTTGTTGGCGTGGTATCTATCTGTATTTCCTAATTTAAAGAGGGAGGAATCATTTAATTTTAAGAATGCCCGTAGGTACCCAAACAACGCTGGATGTACACTTGTCACCAAGCGAACAGCAGCTATCAACTTAGGCCACGTAATATGACTAGCAGGAAGTGTAACAATGAAACGTTCTCTTGCACGATTTTCATAATACTTGGCAACACGAGCATTATACAATATTCGTGAATCATCCCCTGTTGGTTCATCCTTCGGTAGCCCTACAAGTGGAGGATATTCCTCACGTTCTTGCGCAAAGTGTCTTGTAAACGCTAAAACAAGCCCCAAAAATCCTCTAGGTGATGTCTTCATTCTGCTCATTTCCTGTAATAAGAGATAAAGTCTTTCAGAACCAAGAATTGTCTCAAAATGTTGGGAATACATCTCGTTCCAACTATCCGTCGGCTGGGTCCATCTCAATACACTAATTGTGTCCCATAAGTCTTCCATCATTTGCTCGTTTGCAAATGCGCTAATTATAGATTCGATGAGCCCGCGTTTCTTATCTTCAGGTAATCCTTCAACGTGCGTATTGAACCAATCAATTTTTTCTTTTAAATTATCAACGGTGTCTTGGGCCGCATCGAGAAGACTTTTTAAAACCTCTAATCTTTGGTTCTCTGGTTTTTTTTGAAAGTCCGGATCGCGAACCGCAAGTACTGCATTCAGACTAGATGTTAATTGTTCTGGATGTTGAGCCATGTAGTTCCCTATTACTCCTCCGTACTCAACAAGAGCTTGCGATCTAGCCCCCGCAACAACAAGAGCACCTTTCGTCTCTGCAGAGGTAGACGGAGGAAATCCTGCAGTTAAACTAGAAAGAACTTGTTTTTGTGCCTCTGTCAGCGGTACTGGCGCTTTCTTTTTTGAACTAGCTAGATCAATCGGCCTAGCCTGATAAGGCAAAGGATTTTTCAGTGTGCCGTTCGGGTTAAAAACACTGTGAAAAGTCGCAGCAAGTCCTTTTGCATAGGCTTGCCTTAGATTCCATCTTGATTGATTCCATCCTGATTCCTGAGAAGCTTGCGCGAAAACAGAAAGACCTTCATTATATAAATCTGCTTTCGGCGCACAATGAATTAAATTTCCATCCTTCCAGAACTCATATTCCGTTTCTTCAACAAGTCCAGTCCCATTCAGTCTTTCCATTTTTACTACGTCGCTGAGAAAAGCGTGTAAAGCTTTAGCATGGTCTCGCATTCCCTCGAGAGTCTTTGCCCTGCTGGTCATAGGTGGTGCTTCTGAATAGCCTATATAATCATCAATAGCTTCCACAACAGTGCTTAAAAGAAAAAACAACAGACACATTCCTCCAATAAATTTTACTCTATAGTAAACAACAGAACCGGTTTTGTGCAGACAATGTTTCTTGTTTCTAACATGTTAAATAGAAGGGGCGGGTAAATATTTGGTTAATGGACCAACCACAATGCGCAGGCCCTCTCTGTGAACGCGCTTTAAAGACCATGTGCTTATTTACGGCGCATCACCACTGCGTAGGCGGGGATCATTTATGACGAACAAATGCAATACATATACCAGAAATTAACGATTTCTATTGGAAAATAGGGTTATTAGATCTTATAATCAATAAAGTGCACAGGGGGAGGGAAGGAGTATGTTTTTGTGTTGTTTTTTGTTAGATGCTACTACCACTACCACCGTGGAATCACGTCTACCCCTAAGACGAGATAGGCAAGACGTTACAGGGCTTGATCCCGCTCCTGGGCGTCCACCTGTCACAGCAGGGACTAGACTAAGAGTTGCAAATGTTCAGAAACCTCCTACTGCTGCCACGACAACAGTAGCCGCACGTGAGATACCACAGGGTAATGGTGACATTTGGCAATCATTAGAAACGTTAAAACAACAAGCACTGGCTGGTCAGACTAAAGCCAAGCAGGAATTATTGGGGGTTTTTAGGGAGTTTGCAAATGCTGATGCTGCACCCGATCAAAAGGCTATTGATAAGCTAGTTCAAGGTGGTGTTGTGGGTTTAGACACAACGAAGCAACAAATTTTGGATGTTTTGGAAAATTTGGAACAGCAAACACACAAGGCAAGCGATCAAGGTAACACAGCGGAAGCTGAAAGACTTTCGCAACAATACGAGCGGTTTAACCAAGAATTAACCACATGGATTGCACAATGTGTTCAGGATATTAATAACAGCCAATAGTATTTGAGTTTTTTATTATTTTTCTTTTTTCAATTTTATTTTGCTGCAGCGACAAATTCTGCTCTTGTTGCGACAGCCTGTTTTTACGATGTGGGGCAAGGACACTGTTTTTTGTTAAAAACAAAAGATGATAAATTTGGTGTTCTTGTTGATGCAGGTTCCTCAAAACTTCCAAAGTTGACCGTTCCCCAACAAACCGAAAAGAACAAGCAAGCTATTGTTAGTTCTATAGCTGGAAAAGCTAAAAACATTTCTAAATTATTGGTTATTTGTACACATGGTGATGAAGATCACTACAATTTGATAAAAGATATTGTCAAAGGTAGAAGTGTGGGCACTCAAACCAAGTTTGTTTTTGGGGGTAGAAAGGAACACTATAACGTGGGTAAGTTGCCCGAAGTTTCCGGACAACAACCAATAAAATTTTTCCTGGATGATAGTTCAGATGAAAGCCAAACAAACCAAGAAATTTCTGTTTTTTTCTCCAGCGGAGATGACGGAAACGTGCCAATAGCAGTTCATGTATTAAGTAGAGGAATGAATAGCCCTGGACAGACAGAGGAGGATAAAAACAAAACCAGTCTAGTTGTGCGCGTTATTCATAGGAATTCTGATAAATCTTTTTTGCTTACGGGCGATGCACCAAGCACGACATTAAACGGTCTACAGTCATTAAAATCTAGTGTCTTACTGGCTAATCATCATGGGGCTAGTTTAATAGTTTCTTCTGGTAATGCTTATGCTTGGTACGCAGTGTGCAAGTTTTTTAGAAGGCTAAAATTCTTTCAATCTGCAAAGGCATATATGGGTTGAGATCTCCATTGATCCTCAAGCAGACAGTATGTGCCAAGAGTTTTCTTCCTATTTTTGCGCCCAAATGCCAAAGAT
>DAHXKW010000074.1 GCA_027366195.1 Alphaproteobacteria bacterium
ACCTCTGACGTAGGAATTAACCATCGGCCATCTGTTTTAGAAAAGAAGTTGGAGCAGCTGGTAAAGATTTGCATGGCATGACGCGTCAGCACCAATTTTATAAGGTGGAAATGGTGTCAATTACGGATCAGGATACATCTTACGATGAACTTGAGCGTATGGTGGAAATTGCGTCAACCTTGCTGACGCGACTTGAGCTCCCCCATCGCATTATTACACTGTGTACAGGTGATATGGGATTTGCTTCCACAAAAACGTATGATTTAGAGGTTTGGTTGCCTTCTCAAAATAATTATCGTGAAATTTCGAGTTGTTCGAACTGTGAAGACTTCCAAGCCCGTCGTATGATGACGCGTTATAAAACTGTTAGTGATGAGAATTTATACTGTCATACCCTCAATGGTAGTGGCCTTGCCGTTGGCCGTACTTTAATCGCAATTTTAGAAAATTTTCAGAATAAGGATGGAACAATTGATATTCCGAAGGTATTGAGAGGATACTGTTCAACACACGAGAAGAAGCTTTAGAATTTATTTTTTAGTAATGAAGCATTTTTAACTATACATTAATTTTAATTTTTTATATTGATAATGTAAGATGGCCGCACCTGGTGGGCAGAGATTGCACGATCCCTGGGCGATAGACCGGATTAAGTTTTAGGACTTGATCTTTAAAGCCATCGGGCCTTAGGTTTGAAGATTGCTTACGTATACTAAGTGATTGTGGAACTTATGATTTGGTTTGAAAACCTGTCACAGCCTGTTTTGTAGACAACCCAAATTAACGTCAGGTTAAAAACTCTCCGCATTACGAAAACATTAAAACCTTCCTATGAAAAATTAATACCAAGACACACATCCCCACCCTTATTCCCTGACCATGGTCATTTTTGACAGGTGTGCTAAACTCAACTAAATGATAGTGTCCTTCAAAATCATGAAAGTCTCACACTGGTCGGTTTCTTCAGCCTTGCTGGCAATTTTTCTAACAAGTTGCGCCGCAATGAAAGAAGAAAATATTCCCGATTCTCCTTTGCCAGAACTATATCATCAAGGTTTGAGCTTCTATCAGCAAAAGAACTATAAAAAAGCTATAGAATGCTTCAAGGCTGTCGAACGCCAATATCCTTACGATCACGCTACAATTCAAGCGCAACTGATGATCGGTTACTTGCAATATTTAAGACGCGAATATAATGATGCCATTAATAGCTTCAAATTATTTATTGAGCTCAATCCTTATCACAAAGAAGTACCTTACGCTTTATATATGCTTGGGATGAGCTATTTCCAACAACTCTCAGTTGTCCAGCGGGATCAATCTTCTGCAAAAGATGCCCTTGATCATTTTGAGCTACTGAGAAATCGCTATCCTGAAAGTATTTACCGTAAAGATTCCATCGAAAAAATAAAAACCATTGAAGATCACCTGGCAGGTAAGCACGTAGATATCGCGCGTTTTTATCTTAATAATCGCTCTTATGATTCTGCAGTAAGCCGTCTACTTGAAGCCATTACCGTATTCCCTCGATCCACCCATGTGCCAGAAGCGAAGTGGCGGCTTGTTGAAGCTTACGACCATCTTGGTCTAAATAAACAAGCAAAGATGATGGCTCAAGATCTTGTAAAAAACTGTCCCCACACAGAGTGGGCAAATCATGCTCAGAGGTTTTTAAATGGAATCTAAATCCCCAAAACACGAAATTTCTCTCAGAATGATGATTCCCAGCATTATCACAGTCCTTGCATTTTGTTCAGGGTTAACATCCATTCGTTTTGCTCTGGAAGGTCGCTGGGAAGGCGCCGTCCTCTCTATATTCGCTGCCATGATTCTAGATGGTATGGATGGAAGGGTAGCACGCTTATTACAAGCCACTTCTCGCTTCGGCGCCTTATTGGATTCTTTATCTGATCTTGTTTGCTTTGGCTTTGCGCCCGCTTTCTTAATTTACTGCTTTGCTGTTGGCAAATATATTAAGTTTGGGTGGAGCGGCGTTATGTTCTATTCAACCTGCATGGCCCTTCGGTTGGCGCGTTTTAATGCCTCCTTAGACGAACAAAAAGAACAACCCGCTTGGCTAAAAAGCTATTTCATTGGAGTCCCCGCTCCTGCTGGGGCTATGCTTCTTGTCACGCCTGTATGCCTATATTTAGCTACAGATATGATGATGTTCGCATCCTTTTGGTTGAATGTGGCTGTACTGTGGTGTGTGGGACTGCTACTTGTCAGCCGCATTCCTACTCTTTGTTTAAAAAATATCCATATATCCCAAAACTTAATTTCTGTTTATGCCATATTTTTTGTTTTATTTGTCGTCGTATTTTATACCCATATTTGGATAGGATTGGCCTCATTAAACTTGCTTTATCTATGCTCTATTCCACTTACTTATATTCAAAGTAAGTATCAAGCTTCTTCATCCACATAATTTGAAATTAAATAAATCTCTTTCTTGCCAATAGCAATTTTAAAAACTATAATTCCTATGGAAAAGGAATATAAAAAAAGCATTCATGGTTCTGGGGTTACTTTTTGGTTTGGCAAACATTTTTGCAAGCTTCCCACCAGCTCGATCACACCCTCATTCATCCTTGGTCAGACCGCAATCAAATGGGCACAATTTAGCTGCACTCATACCCTCTGCTGCTGCCAGAAACCCTCATACGCATCATTTCCATGAACCAGGAACAACTTTCGATGGTGACACGGCAGACTTGTTAAATCTGGGTGGGAGAGGAACACGCCCAAGTAAATCCAAACCACCTACTACAGCAGCCGCTTCAGCATCCACACAACCTACCACGGCAACAGTCGAAACGCTAATTCGTCAAGGAAAAAACAGGGAAGCCGCTAAGCTGTTACGTTTTATTGTTTCTCCTGAAGTAGAAAATGAGCAGGAAAAAAAACGAGCGATCGAACTCATGTCACGTAACAAACAAGTTCGCCAAGAAATGGAAATATTATGTCGCGAAGACTTAGCAAGCGCTCGGATTGAATTGCAAAAAGCAAAAACGGCTTTAGAAAAAAGGAATATAACTTTAGCTAGAGAGATAATAGCCTCTTGCCTCGGTAAATTTCGTTACATAGACTTAAAGGACCTATTGAAACATCTTTACGAAGAACACCCAGAACTATTACCAGTAGATGACTCAGACCCATCAACCCAACCTGCAAATATTTCAGGTAGCTCTGGCAGTAGTGGAAATAGTGCCGCTCAAAAGCTCGACCAAGCAAAAACAATACCAGCAAGAGGAGCTACTAAAAACAGAGAAGGCACGAGACCCCAAATATCAATAGGTGGAGATGGTTTAACAGACCCACTGTTATCTCCTCAAAATCCGCCACAAGAAAGACGAACCCATACTACTTCTAATCTAGAAAAAATAAGAGTTTCACGCTACCGCCAAGACAAACCATCACGCGATCTGATCGACGCCTGTCTTGCGGCAAAAGATGAAAAGTATCAAGAAGCCGTTAGAAAGTATAATGAATTCTTAGACTGTAAAGATATAAAAAAACTTTTAGAAGAAGATAAGTCTGGATTACTTAAAGAGATTAAAGATGAGCTATTCGAAAATCAAGAATTTGTAAAAAAATTGTATAGGAACTACTACTTAAAGGACGATCACGATCAAGAAAATGAGGAAGAGGAAGAGGAAGAGGAGGAGGAAGAGGAGGAGGAGGAGGAAGAAGATGAAGAAAATCAATCTTCTGCTAAGAAAAAAAATAAAGCAGTTCAAGGTCTTATCGCTGCCTACTTTGAAATGAAATATGAAAATGGAAACTACGCGTGGGCCTATAAACAATATGAAAAATTCTCAAACCACAAACACTGGAATCGTCTTTTAACAAAAGATCTTTATAAATGTCTTAAGAGAATGAAAGAAAAACTTTTCGAAAATGAAAAATTTAAGACATATGCAACACTAGAAGAATATAAAAACCTCATTTTTTCCCAAGTGCGTACTCATGATAAGCTTTTCTTAGGCTACCTACTTGAAATATACTATGCCCCACTTTTAGGCGCTCCAACAATGTATTTTTATGCGTTCGACTACCTGGTATCAACTTCAAATCTCTTTCGGTGGCGCTTTGATGAAGACAAACTCGACTTACTACTCGCATCTCTTAGCCCTGAAGCAACAAAAATAAAGGAAATTTTACGGTCTTTTAAAGAAGATGAGAAATTTAAATCAGAATATTACTCTGCCAAAATAAAACAGTTCTGTAAATTATCTCTCGTCACAATCGCTTGTTGTGGGGTTGTGGTGTGGGCATTACTTAAACAGAATCAAAACTTCTCCCTTAACTCTGTGGGCACAACACCTTTCGATACACAAAATCTAACAGATATGATCAGTAGTAACCCGCTTGCACTGGCCCAACTATTCAACAGCTCATCCCCTGCAAATGCAAGCACTATGGCACCAACTGTGGGACAAGATCCTACCGCAACACAGCAAATGCTTACATTCCCTGCACAACAGGTAGCTTCACTCTTTACAGACAACATTCCTAGCTTCTGGCCTATGATTTTAGCATTTCTCTATAACAAAACCTGTCAATCCGATGCCGCCATGCGCCTATTAAATGCAACACGCGATTACAAAAGCACCACGCCTGTTTTAAAAAACTACCAGGGAACTTTAGCCTGTTTCTTTTGGTACTTTACGCAAACAGCTTTGTGTTTTCCCTTTGCAAATCCACAAAGCAGTAGTAATAAAACCTGTCTTCTAGATTCATTTCCAGATCAAGATCGGTCTATGGTGGCCATCACATTTGGTCCCAAAGGCAGCACATCTGGTGAAGCCCACCCTGTTGAAGCAGAACTATTTCCCCCAACACCTCAACCATCTACGTCCCAACCTGCTACATCTTTACCACCAGAAACAACAGCATCAACAACCAAGGCATCGACTACGACGACACTCCAACCCCCTCCACCGCCAACAACATCAACCACCACCTCGACTACTACTACTACCGTAACGACCACGACAACTCAGCCTACGACCACCTCAACAACAAACCCTCTACCACGTTGGTACCTCAACACCTCCGCCTTGGACCTTACACCAAAAGAATTTTGGGTATGGGATGAAATCATCCCCGACGGCGCTCCCGGCTCCCCCCCCAGCACGATGTGGACATCTTATGTGGACACTTGATGGGAAATTATATGTTGGTTTTGGTGGAACATCTCAAAACACAGCCCCTTTCAACGATGTTTGGCAATATGATTTGGACACACAGACTTGGACAAGTATTACTGAATCTAACGGCCCATCAGCAAGAATGTATTCTGGAATTACAATAGCCAATTCATCAGCCTTTTTATTTGGTGGTTGGCAGACTCCAAACTATCAAGGACCTTACTTTAATGATTTATGGCAATTTAATACAAGCTGGAAACAAATAATATCTAACAGCACTCTCCCTCCTGCTATTTCAGCTTTTGGCATGAGTTCGTTTAAGGATGAACCGTATATATTTGGCGGATTTGGAGGAAATGGAATTAATGCTCCAACTTCATATAACCAATTATGGAAATTTGATGGACAAAAATGGCAAAATATGGCACCAACCACACCTCCATCTAATAGATGGCACATGCATATGGAAACTATTGGCGAATCAATTTTTGAATTTGGTGGCCTGACTTCTGGAACTACCGTATCAAGTGACACTTGGTCTTATAATGTTACAACAAATATTTGGACAAAATTAATTCCCGACAACCTACTTTCCTCACCAAGCCAACGCGCACATTATGCAATGGGCAAATTAAAAAACAAAATATTTTTGTTCGGAGGGGGAACATTTAGTTCTGCATTAGGAGATCTGTGGCTTTTCAATATACAAAATTTAACTTGGGATAAATTATTTCAAAACAATCCACCGCCAGCACGAGAATTCAATGCA
>DAHXKW010000092.1 GCA_027366195.1 Alphaproteobacteria bacterium
TATTGGGGAGGCCCAAATGTTCTTTAGGAGTAACGTAGCAGAGCAGGGCAACCCCATACCATCCCATCATGGCGGCACCAATGGCACTGGTCATGTGATCGTAACCTGGTGCAATATCAGTCACCAATGGGCCTAAGGTATAGAATGGCGCTTCATGACAAAAATGCAATTGTTTTTCCATATTCTCTTGTAATAAATGCATAGGAACATGGCCTGGACCTTCTATCACCTGACTTCCGCATAAATACTACCCAAATTTAAAATTTTAAAAAGGCGCTCCGCGCCCTTATTGATTTTCAGTGTCTTGATATTTTCAAAGCCAAATTGTAGTGCCTAGTAAAATAATATAATATTGACTTATGGTTTTTAGTGAGGTAGTATACGCTCAAAAAATAAGGACGATTTTTTATGTTCATCCGAGTTACAGGCACCCCTAACAGCCCAAGACGAGCAGTCAAGGTCGTTGAATCAATACGTGACGGCTTTCGGGTCAAGCAAGTGATTGTTCAACATATTGGCATTGCATCCGATGAATCAGAAATCGACAAGCTTAAACAGCTTGGACAGGAATTTATTGCTCATGAACAATTACGACGGGAGGATACAACCCGACAACTTCCTTTGTTCGATGAAACACTCAAAGAGCGTCTCGAAGTCATACAGAACCAACCTGCAAAAAAACGCGGCAGAAAACCATTAACCCGTTTGGAAGATATTTCTGATAGCGATACGGGTATGATTAAAAATGTTGTAGAAGAACAACGGATTGTGGATGGTTTGCATGATATTGGTGGCCATGTATTTTCCCAACTGGGATATGACAAAATTTTGTCAGGAAAGAAAAACATCGAGTTGCTGCGTGATATTGTCTTAATGCGCATAGCCAATCCGGGCAGCAAGTTTAAAGCCCAGCGGCTTTTGGCTAATCGATTTTCACGCACGCATGACCTTGATGCGATTTATCGCATGATGGATAAACTCTTTCCCAAGATTGGGGAAATCAAGGCTAAAACGTTCCAAAGGGCACAGCAACTAATCCCGGAAACAATAGATATTCTCTTTTTTGACTGCACAACGCTTTATTTTGAATCCACGGATACAGATGATCTGCGCCGTTTTGGATATAGCAAGGACCACCGGTTCAATACAACCCAGGTAGTATTGGCCCTAGCAACAAACAGTGATGGATTACCCCTAGGTTATGAGTTATTCGAAGGCAACAAAGCTGAGGTTGGTACGTTACTGGCTTGTCTGAATTCGTGGAAAAATCAGTTTAATATCGGTTCTGTTTGCTTTGTCGCAGACCGAGCCATGATGAGTGAAGCGAATCTGGCAGCCCTTGATGCTAGTGGATATCAGTATGTTGTTGCTGCAAAGCTGCGCTCCATGTCTCAAGAGCTGAAATCGGACATCTTGTCAGGAGAGAATTATGGTGCCACGTTGATTGGTGATGAGCTTGCATGGACCGGGGAGTTTTCCTGGAAAAAGCGTCGCCTGATTGTCTCCTACAAAAAATCTCGTGCAAAACGAGATGCCATCCAGCGCGAACAGGTACTGAATAAAATTAACAAAACACTGGGTTCTGAAGGAAACACCCAGAAACTGATTACCAATCAGGGCGTAAAAAAATACACAAAAACTGATGACAGCAAAACGGTTATGGACGAGGTAAAAATAGCTGAAGATATGGCGTGGGACGGGCTGCACGGAGTTATTACCAATATCAAGGAAGCTTCCCACGCCACGATTATCAGCCGCTATGCCCGCTTGTGGAAGATCGAGGAAAGCTTCAGATTAAACAAACATACTTTATCCATGCGACCCATTTTCCATTTCAAAACAGAACGCATTCATGCTCACATTGCCATTTGCTACATGGCTTTTGCCGTATTACGCCACATGGAATACATCGTCAATTTAACCCAGAAAATTTCTCCCCAATTTATCCTTGAGGAATTAATGGAGGTTCAATCCTCTATTCTGAAAGACACTGTTACTGGCAAACAATACCGCATGCCAGGTCGTTTTTCTCAAACAGCCAGCAAAATCTATAAAGCCTTTAATATCGTTAAAGATCGCCATATCAAAGCTATTGTTACTCAATAAAAAATCGTTAAAAAATTCAAATAATGTAGTGCCTAATTTTAAAATGGCCTTTACTGGCGTAGCTTATCGCCATTTTCATTATGAAAAAGTGCGGAAGTCAGGAGACAAGTCATCATTCAATGATGTCCGGTTTAATGAATAGCAAAATTGCAGGCAGAATTAATGAGCACACACGCAAGTTAACTGGTGGAAAAACACCTGAAGATATTTTAATGGATTTTTCATCTAGAATTTTCTGTTTAGTTCGTCTAGAACGTCTTTGTTTTTGACGTTTTATTTTTTCGATTCTTTGTTGTTCTTTTGTTTTTTCTTCACTCACTAGAGAATGTAGTTTTTCACAAAGTCGCATTCTTGCAAAATACCGGTTATCTTCACGACTTCTAGATTCTTGGCATTTGATTTCCAAGCCCGAAGGCGTGTGTTTCAAATAAACAGTTGACGCTGTTTTTTGCAATTTTTGGCCACCTTTACCACTTCCCAAAATGAACTTTTCAATGAGCTCCACTTCATTAATGTGAAGCTTGGCCATTAAAGCAGTTAATTTATCCCATTTTTCTTTATTAATCATATACATTAACCTGCATGGCCTACAGCTCATATTAGCACAGCGCATGGGGCCCTTATCACGAAACAACAAGTCTATCAAAAAATCTTAATGTTGGGACAAAACGAAATCTCAGGGCTTTTCCGCGGCATCCAGCCACAATACCAATTTTTGATGCAGTGGTGGGTCAATGTTTGTGGCCAGCTATATGGAACTTAATGATATTTTAGCATCATGAATAGACTCATGATCTTCATCAGCTACATGCTCACTAGCTTCTACAAGGGTGTCGGCACTGGTTTTATTTGCTCTACGCAATGATTCTTCACAACAATGTTGAAATCGTTCAGTTAG
>DAHXKW010000094.1 GCA_027366195.1 Alphaproteobacteria bacterium
ATTTTTTTCAAAATACCGCCCCATGAAACTAATCGACGGTTTTTAAGCGACTGATTTAAGGTGTCGATCACTGAAATAAATTGTTTTTCAACCGATAGAGAGTAAATATCAGCGGATTTAATCGCATATTTGGCAATTTCAGCGATCGCGCCCCCCACATGATCAGTTTGAGAGTTTTTTTTGTTCGGCTTAACGATCCGCACGTCACAGATAGGCGTGTAATCAACTCTAAGCGCATTTTGCCACATCACAGACCATTCAGCCTGTTTGATGTATAGATTAGTCGTAGATTTGAAGTAAGAAGGTTCAACCGCAAGCAAAATATGAAAATGAGGATGGAAAGTATTTGTTTTCTTGTTATAAGAGACTTCCAACGCACGATAATAACCGATTATCGATTTTTTGAAGCGTAATGTTTCTGCCATGCGCTTAAAAGCAGAAAACATATCATCAAGCGTACCAGAAAGACTTTCATACGAATTAGAGACATTTTTTGTGGTAAGCGTAAGAAAAATAAAGCGCGTTTTGCGTACTTCTAACAATTTTGTGACAGTTTCATGCACTTGATGGCCTAATAAAAGGGAACGCCGCCAGTTACAAGTCGGGCAAAGACGATCCCTGCAAAAATCAGCATGTTTGAGCGTTTTCGGATGACTAGACACCGCTGAACACTCCTTAAAGAGTAAATACGAGCCGCAATTATGCACCCGATCAGATTTATTAAGCCCGAGCCGATCATAAGCAGACGCAAGCCGCATAGATAATTTTTTATGCGCCCTCCAAGGACGTTCTTTGCCATCCTTGCTATTAATACGTACATCAGATAAAATTTCACCAGTGACAACTTGTACAGATTCGTTTATATTGTTGTATACAAACGTATCATTTTTGCTATTGGTATATAAATTCATATGAGATCCCCTTTTTTTGTTGCAAAATCTTGTTTCTGGACAATCCAAGATTAGCACATAGAGGGGATCTTGTCTATTATACTAGCAAACTACGATAAAGCCGCGCCAACACTAGGATAATAGGCTATTTTATGATCGCTATTGTTTCTAAGGTATCAAGAGAAGGAAGAAACGGATTCGAACGATAGAATTTGCCCTAAATTTGCCCTGGAATGTGTGTAGGTATAAAATAGAATATAAGCGTGTTGGGCTCTCAAATTAGAAAAACTTGTAAAACATTTTCGGAAGCTAAAAGGCAATATGTCCATTGAATTTACGTGGATATATTGCCTTCAAGTTTTTTACATACTTGATGTGAGTAAGGGGCTATTCCATATAATATTAAAAAAACAAGAGCTAAAAAAATAAAATGATGCGAGAACCCCCGTATTACTAGCGGGGGTTCAATTTGTCGCACCCCACGCCGAGGGCGTGGGGATGTGCGAGACAAAATATTGAACCCGTCACTTTTCTCGTATGTTTAATTAAAATCTAGTTTCTAAAGAGCCGACAGAATAAAGACGCTCGCCGCTTGGCAGGTCAATGGTTTGATAAACCATTGACAAATGGGTAAGCCTGTAAATCAGAATAGACCAGTAAAGGATACGCTACGCCGCTATGCGTCCTTGACTGGTCAGCTCATTTAGTATTTTACATGTAAATAACCGTTATTTGCTCATCAACCTACATAATTGACTTCACGCCAGCGGTAAATATGTTCAATCAATCCAGACTGGCAGACTGGACG
>DAHXKW010000111.1 GCA_027366195.1 Alphaproteobacteria bacterium
GAACAGCTTCCCCAACGGGATCGGACTTCACGTACTCTAACTTTTTGGACTTTGACTTGCAATAGTTTGGCGTATTGTTTGGACTGATCGGCGAGAAAATGTAGAGCTCTTTGTTTAAGCCATAAAGTTAACAGTTTATGGTGTCCATCGTAGGGGTGGAATATGAGAAGGGTATTATCTTCTGTTTTGACTTGTTTAGTACGACCTTCACGGAAGATGAGCTGATAGTTCTTTCCTAGGATGGGTATAGAATGTCTATATGTGTCGTCATCCCCGCGGAAGCGGAGATCCATGAAGCGTTGGTTCGCAAAAGGATCCTCACTTGTGTGACTCTCTTTGAAAAAATACTTAAAAATCAAGCAGCACGCTTCCCCATACTAAACCGGAGCCGATACCTGTTAATAAAACTTTTTGGCCACGCTGAATTTTCCCTTCCTCAAAAGCATGACCCAAAGCAATAGGAATAGAGGCTGCTGAGGTATTAGCGCATTCACCAATATTCACAATCATTTTTTCCATAGGAATATTAAAGCGTTCACACAAAAATTGAATAATTCTAAGGTTGGCCTGGTGGGGGATAAACCAGTCAATATCATTGGCGGTCAAATTATGTTGGGTCAGCATGGCTTCAATACAGGCACCAAGTTTATCGACCGCTTGCCTAAAAAGTTCGGTGCCACGCATTTTTAAACATTGATCAACATAAACTAAATCTTTTTTGGCACCTTCAGAAAATAAGTTGAAATCTATTATTTTTGAGTTTTCACTTTGGCTGCGTTCAAGCAAAACAGCACCAGCACCATCACCAAATAAAACGCACGTATTGCGGTCAGTCCAGTCCAATATGCCTGACATGCGTTCAATGCCCAAAACTAAAATCCGTTCATATTTACCTGTTTTAATGAATTGATCGCCTATAGAAAGGGCATATACAAAACCGGCGCAGGCACCTTGAACATCAAAAGCAGCGCATTTCAATCCCAGTTCAGCTTGGATTAGTGAGGCGGTTGAGGGCATGATATAGTCCCCCGTGCAGGTAGCGACGATAATAAGATCAACGCCTTCTTCTCCAATGATTTTACGGGCGCATTCCGTTCCCATGAAAGTAGCCGTTTCATGATCACAGGCAATATATCTTTGCCTAATACCCGTCCTAGACACAATCCATTCATGGGATGTATCAACAGTTTGTGACAGCGCTTCATTTGTCAGAATTTTTTCAGGCAGGTAATAGCTGCAGGATTTAATATAAGAGTTCATAAGACCGAATTTATTGAATTTATCATACATGACTAGTTGATTGATTATAGCAAATTATTAACAGATATAATTACTATAATCCAAATAAATCAGTATCATTTCCTGCGGCTAATCTAGCACTTTGCTTGAGAAAATCTCCCGTTCGCTTTGATTCTTGAGCATCTGGATATTGCTTGCCGAATCTATTCCATAGCTCCAAGTATGATATATTAGCTTGTGACCAAGAAATGTCCCGAATTGCTTTCAATTGCCAAACTGTTGCTATAAGATTGATGAAAGCTGTCACTATTCCTGATACGCTTAAACCTGTGCTTATAGCGCTTCTGGAATTTTGAGTGGAGCATTGTGTGCAGTTCATGGTGTCATTTAGCAGCCAATCACATAAGCAATCAAAGTATGAGCCATCAGGTGTTTGTATTTGTGCGTGACTATTCATTTCACTATTGGAAGCACGTGCAAAGTTGTATACAAGTGTTGCTATACAAAGAGTATTGGCGATTATTGTTGCAACTTTCTTGATGTACCCTAACCATCGTACTTGTTTGTAACATGCACTCATTTGCTCTGTGAATTGATTGAACAATTCACCAAATAGGTTATCTGGGATTTGGGCGCGTTGATCTAATTTTGAACTCTCTTGCATTCGATGAAGAAGAAATTTCGGATTGTCCCGAATAAAGGTCAAATATACTCCCCATCTACATATTTTTGGTATTTGATCTGGAGTTTGCTCTGGTAAGGTCGTTCTTAGGATGTGAAATACACGTAACAACTCTGTGATGTTTATTTCATCATCCCAGGTGGCGCTATCTGTAAACCAATCAGACGATGCACATATTGCGGCTGTCGTGGCGCCTATAATTAGAGCGGCCAAACTTTCAGAAGAGCCCATTTGAAAATGTGAGTTTTCAAGCCAAATAATCACGAGTGCTGTTGCAAGGTTGCTGATGGCGGATCCTCCTATCCAGCAGAATTTCTTAATACCACCAGAAGCTATGGACTCTACTAACTGCATTAGGGTTTCTTCTGCATTTTTTGTTGGTTTGAAATTGGTACCCTCCGCTTCTATTAGTTTTAGACGTGCTAAAATCTCTCTGTCTCCTGTAGAAAGTCTTGTGAAATATTTTCCAGTTAGTGGGGGTAAATTTTCTCCTGTAGGTTCATTAGGGGAAACTACTGCTCCGTTTTTTCTTATCTCGCATTGACCTAATAATGCAGCTTTAAGTAATTGAGGCATATTGTTGCCAGGTTCAGATAAGAACTGTTTAAGTCCCTCTACTTTTTCTGGGTCAACAAAAAAAGAATCTCCATGAAAACGTCCATAGAGTTTTAATGTTTTTTCAAATTCCGCTATTGAACCTGGTCCAAAAATTGGTGGTACTGATCGGTTAGTTGGGGAGAGTGCGTATTGATTGGGGTGTAAGGCTGCTGCTGATGGTCTGGAGTCTAGGGGAAATGCTGTTGTGGGGTTTCCTCTAAAGCTGGCATTTATTAATAAGAAAAAGCAAGAGCAAGAAAATAACATATATACCTCTTTGAAATGATTTTAATTAGATTTGAAAACAGAAAAAACAAACACTTGCTAATATCATTGAACCCGTTTAGGTACAAAAATTCAATAATTTAGATTATATTTTTATTTAAAAGCTTAAAATACGGTCAAACGAGTGTTCTTACGGGTTTTTTCTAGACGTTCTTGGGCCGCTAAACTTAAAGACGCAATGGGCCGTGCCATCAGTCTTTCCACCTCAATAGGTTCGCCTGTTTCTTCGCAGTAACCATAAGTGCCTTCTTCTAACTTATGTAACGCTTGATCTATACGATTAAGCAGCATCGTTATCCTTTGTTTTGAAGCTAGCTTGATATTGTGATCGGCTTCAAAGGCGGCGGCATCTAATACATCAGCCGATACATTTTGATCGACTTGTTGTTTTTGATTTTCTTCGATCAAAGAATTCCTCCATTGGGTTAGCTTTTCTTTGAAATAGCCACGTTGTTGATCATTCATGAACTCTTCATTGCGTGATGGCTGGTACCCTACTGACATGTAGTGTCTCATATTTTTTTACTCCATAACATTATTGAACCTGTTTCGATAAAAAATTTCAATAATTTTAATTATAATTTTTTATAATTTCGCTGCATGTTGTCATCCCCGATTTACTAGCCCCAGGTTCATACTGGTTGTATAGCTGATCCTTTTAAAATAGTTATGTCAATTGTTTCCTGGATTGTCATTCCCGCGAAAGCGGGAATCCATTGATTGCCAGGTATTTAATGGATCCTCGCTTACGCGAGGATGACGACTTAACAATACACTCTACCACCCCGTCAAGCCTCTTTGCCCCAATGTGTCGATAAAATCAAAAATTAATTTAATGTCTGCATCCTTATCGTAATGGGTGTGTAGGTGTGTTAATTTCTCTTCCATGGATTTTTTAGAGTTTTTCAGCAATTCATAGACTGCCATAATGTTGCGGATCTGTTCATTACTAAACCCATGTCTTTTAAGCCCGATGATATTAGGGCCATGACAAGTAGCTTCTCGTGCGCCATGAACAAGGGCATAGGGAAAAACGTCTTTACCAACGCCGGAAAGTCCACCAATCATGGCATAACTGCCGATGCGGACATGTTGGTGTACACCCGTCATACCGCCCACAATGACATGATCGTGTAAGGTAACGTGGCCTGCCAATCCGACCTTCGAAGCTAAAACACAATGATTTCCAATATGACAATCATGACCGATTTCAGTGCCAAGCATTAGTAGGTTATGGTTACCTATGGTGGTTATTAATTTCCCTTTAGGAGGAGCAATACCAGGTTGGATAGATACGTATTCTCGGATGATATTGTTTTTCCCAATAATTAATTTTGCACCGGGATCATATTTGTTTTGATTTTGGGGTGATGAACCTATAGATGCGAAAGGGAAAACAGTTGTGTTTTCACCAATAGTAGTATTGCCATCGATTACAGTATGACTATAGATATTAGTATTATCATGTAACACGACCTGTGCACCAATTACACAATATGGTCCTATTGTGACGTTGTTTCCAATTTGCGCGCCTTTAGCGATGATGGCAGTAGGGTGGATCATGCTGTAGTACTGCAATATTGAAGCTACCTTTTTAACTGTAACAAGGCGAATTTAACAGGTGGTTAAGAGTGGTTTACACAAACTCGAAGCATACGTTCTTCTATTTTATCGGCGCTGATTAGACTATAAGTTAGTATAAATATTCTCCCAGTTTCATTATGTACCATCAAAAGAACGGGAAGTCTTTTAATGGAGAATATTTTTGTGGTTTCCAATTGGTTTTCAGCATTAACGATATTGACCCGGTACCCTCTTAAACGGGCCATGTCAAGAACAACAGCCAAAAGGGATTTTGACATCTCAGTATTATCGATTACTAAAAATAGAGTGTATTCACGTATATGCTTTTTTAAAAGCTGTTTGTTGTTTTGTTCCTTTGTATCACGTGCACTTAAATTGCCATAATACGAAACAGGTGTTTCTATGGTGTTATCTAGATCTGGGTTTTCTATAAGTACTTGTTCCCAAACTTTGGCAAACGTTTCACTTTTATCCATAAGCATTTTTTGAAGGGACATGTACTGTTTTACTTTTTGTGGTGTGGGTGCCCAGATTACATCATTAAGTATAGAGCTCAGACGATCCTTAAGTGTCTTTAAATCTTTTGGCTGTTTATCTGTTTTAGACGCTGATGACTTGCCATAAAAATGCCAACCGGAAGCTTTTTGAGAGAAAAAATCAGCCTGAAGAAAAGCTAGAATTATATTAATCAGGGATAACGCAAGATAAATTGCGAATATAACAATTATAGTACTTTTGGTTTTTGCCAGCATGAAAAAATCCGACTGCTTTTCGCCATGAGCCAAATTGGCGGTGTAATTTTTTCAAATAGCGGGCGCCATAGCGTAGATTACATTCAGGATCAAACAATTGTTCGGGTGAATAGGATTTATGGTGTTGTAAATTGACCTGAACAAGTCCAACATTAATATTTCTTTTCCCTGCCTTTTTTAACTGTTCTACTTTCCGAACAGCGTCGGATTTATTTTTAAAGTGATATCCTTTTCTACCGCCGTAAACAGCAAAAGGATTGAAGCGAGATTCTTTTCTTACAATAGCCTTGAATAATTCAGGGGGGATGTTTTCTTCTTTAGCGATTCGTGCGGCTAGATTGCGGTAATTAACAGCATTTATTGTTGGTAATGTGGTTGCTAGAACTAAGTTTAAAAAAATTGTAATCATATTATTTGCTCCACAGTTTTTACTTCTGGCACGAAGTATTTAAGCATTCTTTCAATTCCTAGTTTTAACGTGGCTGAAGAGCTGGGGCACCCTACACATGCGCCCTGCATACGCACATAAACGGTGCCTTCTTCAAAGCGATCAAAAAGGATATCTCCACCATCTTGAAGTACAGCCGGGCGTACACGTGTGTTGATCAGTTCCATGATTTGGGCAGATATGCCATTGTCATTGACATTTCTGCTGAATGTTTGATCTGTTGGTGGCGTGTTTTTTTCAAAGAAGCCAGTAGGAGCAAATTGTTCGATAAGTTGAATAATTTGTGGTTTCAAAGCGAACCAATCACCAGATTGTGTTTTGCTAACAGTTATGAAGTGTTTCCCTAAAAAGATAGCTTGTAGTTCTGGTATATTCAACAAAGCTTTAGCAAATGGGCATCCCACAACAATGTCATTTTTTACAAAAAAAGTACGACTAGGAGCGACATCATTTGGAATTACTGGTTGTTCTAATAGAAATTTTAAGCTAAGGGGATTCGGAGTTTCTTGGATCGTTATATTTAGTGTCATTCAACCGAAGGTGGGTTACCGCTAGCTCATTATAGCATTTGGAACCTGTTTTCACGAACTTTGACAATCACGATGAAATTTAAAATTCATGAAAAAGGTTTTTATTAAGCGAACTGCTTGCGAATTGTGTAAGCAAGCAAAAATCCATTCGCACCAAGAAAAACAAAGCCTATGAATCCTTGTGACTTTTTACACGCCTCTAATCTTTGTGCTAATCCCTGCTGATTTATCTTGGAAGTGTGAGAATTGGGATAAGACGTAAAAGTAGGAGAGGCGAGTGTAGGGAATGTGCTAATTTGTTGTGGGTTACTTTGCGTTAAAGGATCAGGCCCGAGTATTTTCCCAAAACCGGTTCGAATCAAGTTTTCGATATTAGTAAGTTTGGAAAGAATTTTTTGAAAATCTGTAATAGGAACAATTTGGGTAGTGTTCTGGATATCCGAATGCAGAGTTATTTTAATTAAACCTTGTAAGTTTTTATCAACGATGGAGATCCGACTGGTATTATTTTGGAAATTGACAATGTTTTTAGGGGAAAAGCTGTCAAAAATATTATTCCCAATGCTGAGTTCATTTTGGATATTTGTAAAGGTTAAGCTCATGCTGTCAGGACTTATAATAGCATTTTCGAAAATATTGTTTTTCAAGATAAGTCCTTCTGATATATTGTTAAATACAATAGATCGTAACTTCGGTATTTTAGTATCAGCGAACGCGTCGTCTTCTATGATAACGCGTCCAGTAATATTAGATATCGTGATGTTTGTAAGGGATTCAAGGTTGTATCCTGCAAATGAGCTTTTTGCAATGCGTACATCGCCAACTATGTCTGAAATAATAATTTTTTGAAGTTGAGTTAATTGACCATTTTTTAGAGCAGCCATATTGGTGGCATCAATGGCGCCGACCATTTTGTCAATGCGGTTCATATTTAATTCTATATTGCCCGTATTACCTGTGAACCTGAATTCATTGATAAATGACAAGTCAACAGGTTGGAGATCTTCTGTGTCAGCTAGATATGCTTGGTGTATTGATTCTATTATTTTATAAGGAGGATAGGTTATAAAATAGTAGTTATCACCTGAGGTACTTTCTGTTTTAGCTATTTTTCCTTTAATTGGTGCACCACTCTGTGTTAGCAATTGTGTGACATCGATGTATTTTTGAAACGAATTACCCGGAATAATAGGTAGAACACCAATGATGGGGTTACTAAGGACTAGATTATTTGGTAGATCAGGATTTTGCTTGAATAACGTTTTAGAGTAATCTTCAAAAGATGCTGTCGTGCTATTTGCTCTATAATCAGCGTTTAGCACGCTCATATGTATTTTAGATAGCAGGGCTTTTTGAATTTTTTTGTTAAGATCAATGATGTCTTGTATGTGATCAAGCTTATACTGAGGCTCTTGTGATGCGAGGATCCAAATAGTTTTTCCCTTATACTGAGGATCGTTAAGTAAATCATTGACTTGAATAGTATTTTTCCCAATAATCAATGTCCCTTTGGGGCCAGCAAGGACTGGAATAACACTAGAAATAAGCCACTTTGGATAAACTTGCATGTGTTCAAATGTCGTAGGCATGCAATATTATTAAATATATTTCGTTAATTATATTTTATATTATAATTTAAATATATAAAACATAAATTATTTACATGTGCCGGATTATGCTTGCATTTTTCCAAGTTAATTTTTTCTTTACACTTCTCTAGTCTTAATAAACTTAAGCATAGTGATCAAATGGTTGTTAATATTTCTTTACCAGCTAAAATCACATATAAATCATGCGACGTATATCGTTTATTAGATCATTTATATGCACGCTATTGCCGAGAAAATAAGTGCAAAGGGGGGCTTGAACAGAGATTTGGTGATAATATTAATCCTAAAAAAGATTTGGTACATATTCAAAGCCACGTAACCTTTGGGCATAAAGCTTCAAGTGTGCAAGATATTGAAGAAAGTGAGGATGGAAGTTATACAATTTTATTAAATCATCTTAGTTTGGCTGGTGTATATGGTCCTTTGCCAGATGTTTATGGAGAATTTATAGCCGATAAGCAGAATCGAGATATGCGAGATTTCTTAGATATTTTCCACCATAGACTGATGGCATTACTTTACCGTTTATATCGAAAAAATAGGGTATACTTAGGATCAATTGATCCACGCGATAATATTATTGGCCGTATTTTACACCATCTGACTGGTTTGTCGTTATTTGATGGGCTTGATGCATCAACCCCTTTCCATTTCCGAGAAACCGGTGTTTATCCATTATTCAGTTTGTTTTGGAAAAACGGTCCCTCGATTTCTGGCGTAAAAGAGCTGGTAGCTGGTTATTTTCAAGTTCAAACAAAAGTCTTTCCTTTTCTTGGAGGGTGGGTTTATTTGGATCGTTCAGAATACAATCATTTGAACCAAAAATATAACGTGTTAAATAAAGATTTGGTTATTGGGCATAAAGTGTGGGACGATACTTATGGTTTTAGGGTATCTATTGGTCCCTTAGATTTTGAAACCTACTTAAAGTTTATACCGCCCATGCACCAAAATTTTTCTGTTTTAAAGGAACTTTTGTTTTACTACGTAGGCAGTCAATATTATGTGCCATTAGTGCTGCATTTAAAGTCCACAAAAGTGCCAACTTTAAGTTTAGGGCAAAAAAGTTTTTTGAATTTTACCACCTGGATTTCGAAAGAAAATAACCAAGTAAAAGATACGCGTGTTGAGACAGTTATGTTAAGAGGGGATGGTTAAATAGTTTTTAGTACACATTCATCAGGGAAATGTTTCTGAACGTATTCACTTACGTGCTGAATAACTCTATCCACAGTTAGATTTGTGGGTTCGTCAAAAGTATCCACATGTATGTTTGCTTTTTCATAAACGGGGTAAAATTCTTTGATAATTTCCTCAAGGGTTTCTCTTTCTTTTCCTCGTTCAAGGTTTGGGCGGTCGGAACGTCTTGCTACACGAGAAACTAGTGTTTCTAAATCAGCTTTCAACCAAACAGAAATTCCGCGTTCCTGAACCAATTTTAAGGTTGGCTCATATTGTAAAGAACTTCCCCCTGTGGCAAGGACATGGACTTCTTGATCTAGTAAGCGCTTGATAACCTTATATTCTCCTTCTACAAAAGCTTTCTCACCATAGACGGAATAAATTGATTTGATAGGGCATCCAGCAGCAGCCTCAAGCTCATGATCTGAATCGTAGAAAGGTAACCCTAAACGTTTCGCAAGGCGACGGCCAATACTCGTTTTGCCACATCCCATACAGCCAACAAGGACAATGGTCCGGTTTGGCACAAAGCTGATTGTTGCAAGATTATACGTATTCTTGATCATTGTCCCCACTGATAGGTTGTATTATTGTCACAAAAATATGGCTCCTCGGGACGGACTCGAACCGCCGACCCAGTGGTTAACAGCCACTTGCTCTACCGACTGAGCTACCGAGGATCTTCTTTATTATATAGGAAAAGCACAATATGCTGTCAAACATAATTTGGCAGTATTCGTTTTTAATGAGAAAATTTAATTATTAAATAATGTTATAATATATTATGATTTATATTAAACATTATTAATGTTTTTATTTTCAATACTATTAGGGGCGCCTGCTAATATTGATCCAAACAACAAAAAATTAACGGGATTTTATACGGTTGAAGCACCGACCAATTTTGCATCTAATGATATCCGTCCTTGCCATATTGTACGTGTTGTTAATGGGGAAATTCTTATCTATCAAACAGATCAAATGCATCCGCTGTTGCGTATTTTACGTTTTCATATTCGCGGCGTGAATATTGATGCCATACGTAATAAACAAGTGACTATTTTAATTAAGCACTTGCTACTTAAGGGTAAAAGAATTTTATGGCTTAATCCAAAGTGGTGCGAAGGATTAGGGGCTATTGAGGTAGATGTTTACGTGGATGGTCAATCTTTAGCTGTTGTTTTACAAGAATACCTAAAACAAGATTAATTAAAATTGTCTTAAATTTTAATTAATGTCACACTGAGAATGAGATTTGTGTCGTTTAAGCGTTATGTCTTCAATCAAGCAAAAGTTGTTACTTTGTAAGATTACTATGGCGCTTTTTGTATTGGATGGCTGTGTTCCCCAACAGGTCGCAACTGATATTGAATATCAAAAACGTATGTTTCAGTTTCATTATGTTCGTCGTGGGGATACGCTTGAAAGTGTTTCAAAATTATATGATATGTCGGAAAAAGATTTGATTTATATTAATCATTTGAAGTCACCATATCATTTAACATCAGGTATGCGATTACATGTACACAAGAAAGGATTTACGGATCATGTGGGTGAGGTTATGGAAGATCCCAAGCTGCCACATCATATAGAGAGAGATAAAGGTAATTTAGAACTAACCGATCAAGAGGATTTTCCTGGTCCGAAAAAGAATAGAATCCCACGTACAGCGCACGTGGTAGCTAGACATAAGGGGCTTGGTAAACTTTTTGTGCCGCTGATTGCTGCTGGAGGAGCGTTGGCAACGTTAAGTCCTAAAATTGCATTTGCGGCAGGTCCCAAAGGGGGAACAGGATCAGTTGGTTCGGGAGGAAGTATTCCATCTGGTAAAACTTTTCCAGGAGGATCTGCAGGTAAAAAAATAACTGCTGATCCTTCAGATCCACCCGGTAATTTGGCTAGTGGTTCGTCTGGTAATCATTTAATGAAAAAAGGGCAGGGGAAACTTATGGCAGCTAATATACCAGGCTCTTTTCTAGATGGAGATGGTCAGGCGCCTATTGTGATGCGTTCAGCATTGCAGAAAGGTGAAGAGGAAGTTGAAGATTTACTAAAGGAAACGGCTTTGCCTGTTCTTGGTTTGGCTACGGGTGGTCTTGGATTGGGGGCTGCGCTTATTTCATCACTTGAGAATCATAAAAAGGTTCCTGTTGTTAGAACGGCTGCTGCCACAACAAGTGGTTGTTGTGGGTCAAATCCTTGCTTTACATGGCCGGTTAATAATAAAGGGCGTAATTTCGTATTTGATCCTAAGAATCGGCGCATTGTTATTTTGAATACGCATAGTGAGCGTTATGTGCGTGCGGCAAGTAGTGGCGTTATTTCTAAAATCATAGCGCCGACGAATACAGCCAATATGAATATGTACACGATAATTATTGATCATAGTACGCCACAATGTAATTCAACCTATAGATCTGTATATTCTGGTCTTGTTAAAATTCCTGACACCATAACGGTAGGACGAACAGTAAATCGGGATATGGTGATCGGAGAAATTAAACCGTGTTGTAATGATTCTCGTTTGTTTTTTCAGATTCTAGATTCGGGTATACCGGTGAAGAATACGCGTCGCTACCTTCCTGGAGTTTAACTTGAAGTAACTCCAATATTTTCTTTAAGACAAGTAGGTGCTGACGAGGAGGATACTTAATAGAGATTGAGTTGTTATTTCGTATTGTAATGTTTTTATCTGCGCTAAAAATGTGCAACAACTGCTTGGGGAAATGATAGAAAGTTATCAGCACACCTGTTTCTCCCATATTGATTTTAGATATTTTGCATTGTCTACAAATTTGTTTGATGGCAATAACTTCTAGCAAATTAAGAACAGGTGTTGGGGGAGATCCAAATCTATCCGTTAACTCTGCTTTCATGTTTTTTATTTCGTCCATAGTTTTCAGGGATGCGATGAGATTATAAAGTTCCATCCGGACATGCGTTGTATCAATATAATCTTCTGGAATATAGACAGGCATATTTAGGTTAATTTCAACGTCCTGTTCTTCAAGATCCGATGTTTTATGGTTTTTCATTTGCTCTAAAGTTGATTCTAATAAGTTTTGGTAAAGTTCTATACCAATCTCTTGAATATGGCCAGATTGTTCCGATCCAACTAGATTACCGTATCCTCGGATATCCATATCTTGTGTGGCTAAAGAAAATCCAATGCCCAGTTTGTTTAGTTGCTGTATAGCATTAAGTCGTTTAACCGCATTATGTGTAAGAATTGTATTTTCTGGATATGTCAAAAAAGCATAAGCGGGTATGTCTGAGCGTCCCACACGTCCACGCATTTGATAAAGTTGAGCTAGTCCGAATAAATGAGAGTTTTGGATGATTAATGTATTTGCATCTGGGAAATCAACACCAGCTTCAATGATAGAGGTGGCGAGAATTAAATCATACTTTTTTTCAGAAAAGTGGATCAATAAATTGGCAATTTCTTCTGGATCCATACCGCCATGTGCTAGACAGATTCGGGCATTTGGGGCCAGACGTTTAATTGTTTGCTGGGTATCATGCATATCACGAATGCGCGGCACAATCCAAAAAATTTGGCCATTTCGTTCCATCTCATTTTGCAGTGCTTGTTGAATTTGTATGGTATCAAAAGCGCCAGTGAATGTATTGATTGGTTTACGATTCACAGGTGGAGATGATAAAAGGCTCAATTCTTTTATACCGGCCAAAGACAGCTGTAAAGTTCTTGGAATTGGTGTTGCTGATAAAGAAAGTACATGGACATGTGGATATAGTTTTTTTATTTTTTCTTTTTGCTTCACCCCAAAGTGATGTTCTTCATCAACAATCAGTAGTCCAAGGTTTTTAAAAGCCAATTGTTCGGAAAGTATCCCTGTCGTGCCAACCACAATATTTGTTTGTCCTGTTGCCAGATTTTTTTTAGTTTCATTTTGCTGAGTTGTTGAAACAAGGCGTGAAATTTGTGCAATATGTACTGATTTATCAAAGCGTGATTGGAGTGTTCTATAATGTTGCAAGCACAATGTTGTTGTTGGCGTTAAAATAGCTACTTGGTATCCAGATTGAATGGTGGCGAAAATAGCACGTAGCGCTACTTCTGTTTTTCCAAATCCAGCATCGCCGCAGACTATACGATCCATAATCAGACCTGATTCTAGATCAGATAAAACGTCATGAATGGCAGTAAGCTGATCTCTAGTTTCAATATATTTAAATCCTTCAGCGAATTGATCCATTAATTTTGGGTCATATGTGATGATAGGGGCCGGAACTAATTTGCGTTTGGCTGCTGTTTGAAGAAGTTCAGCGCATATTGCATTAATACGTTCTTTCGCTTTCGCTTTACGTTTTTGGAATTGCAAACTACCAAGTTCATCTAGGGTAACAGACATATCGCTGTCACCATATCGCGATAGATTGTCGAATGCTTCAATGGGGACATATAATTTTTGTTGGCCGCTATATAGAAGCTTGAGACATTCATGGATATGTTCATTGATTTTAATTTTCTCAAGTCCTAAAAATTGACCAATCCCGTGTTTTTTATGGACAACATAATCACCAACATCAAAGTCTTGCCGGAAAATTTTGGCTTTTGTTTGCTGTTTGGCATAGATAGGACCTAATATTTCTTCTTCTGCGAAAATTACAGTGTCACCTATTCGATATCCGTGTTGGATAGGTAGGGGAATAACGCATATTTGTTTTTGCGGAGATAAAGGAAAAGTTTGTTGTAAAGAGATAGGAATGCCATGTTCTTGAAAAACCAAGTACAATCGACGGGGGTTTAGAGAACCGATAACAACGTTATGATCTTTTAATTCTGTTTGCAAAACATCCAATGCCTCTCGGATGTGTTTGAAAATCCTATATCCATGTCGCTTTGGTTCTTCATACAGATTTAATGGTAATTGTTGTATGCGCACTTTCGTTAATAATTGGGATGTAAAGGGTATAGCCCATCATAACTAAGAATCAGTTGGTTTGAATAGCAAGGTGGCCGATGAAGTTTTCTGAGATATCCATTTTTTTGTAGGTTGTATTGTTGGTATCTAAAGGTTTAGTTATGTTTGAAAAACCAAAGCTGTGAAGTTTTAAATAAGCTTCTTTTTGTGTCCATAAAACAAAAAAATCCAGTTCATTTTTTATTTTTTTTCGTTCAGAGTCGGGGAAAATTTTTTTGACAATATTTTGATAATTAATATCTAGGTCAATTTTTTGAACATCAATACCCACAGGTCTATTAAAGGACCAGGTAATAATCCATAGATTATCAGAGTGAGAGACGTTGAAATGTAGTGATTCGTTAGGTAGCTGTGGTTTTGTCTTTCTGTTGATTAGAAGAGATTCAGGAGGTTTTTCTAAGACTTCGCCTAATATAGTTCGTGTTAAAAAAAACGACCAATACTTCTGTAGGCGTATTTTAGGATCTGTAATTTTTGTGATTGTTGATAATTCGTTTAGGCTCAAACAGGAGTCTGTTAAATTGGCTGGTATATTAGATGGTAACCAATAAGCTAAAACGCTTATGTCATCAAACTGATTTTGATAAGCGACGGACAGGTGGGTTTTTTGCACTTGATACTCGTGGTAACTTACCATTTTTTAATAGATATTTTACTTCATTCAGATCTAATGTTTCTCGCTGTAGTAACGCCATGGCAAGTAATCTTACCTCTTCTTTTTTCTCTTCCATGAGTTTTTTTTGCACGTAGGTAGCAATGGTTTAAAATTCGGTCGACTTCGGCATCAAGTTTTTGAAGTGTTCTTTCAGAAAAAGCATAATCCCGACGATACCCAGCATCATCCATGACTTGGTAATTTTGGAATACGGGTGTATCTTCAGAATCAATGGTTAAAGCATATTCCATAACCATGTTTCGAGCCCGAGCAGTTGCTTGTTCAATATCATTTGATGCACCGGCTGTTGTTAAGTCTTCGCCAAAGAACATGTGTTCAGCAACACGGCCTCCCATAGAAACAATAATGCTCGCAATCATCTCCTGACGTGAAAATAATAGTTGATCTCTTTCTGGTAACTGTACGACCATACCTAACGCAGATCCTCTTGGGATAATAGTGACTTTATGGACCGGTTTAGCTCCCGGTGTGTAGAGCGCTAAAATTGCATGGCCGGCTTCGTGATGAGCGACCATATCACGTTCTTTTGCATCCATAAGCCAAGAGCGTCTTTCTGATCCCATAATGATTTTATCTTTTGCAGATTCTAAATCTTGCTGAGAAACAGCGAGTTGATTTTTACGTGCCGCTAATAAAGCAGCCTCGTTGATAACGTTAGCCAAATCAGCGCCAGAAAATCCAGGTGTTCCACGAGCAATTGTACGCAAGTTAACATTGGGGAATAGCGGAACATTCCGTGCATGGACACCTAGAATTTTCTCACGGCCATCTACGTCTGGGATAGATACGCTAATGCGTCTATCAAAACGGCCAGGTCTTAGTAAGGCTTTATCTAATATGTCAGGACGGTTTGTTGCGGCAACGACGATAATTCCTTGATTTTGTTCAAACCCATCCATTTCAACAAGAAGTTGGTTAAGAGTTTGCTCACGTTCTTCATGGCCGCCAGAAAATCCGTTATGACGTCTACGCCCGACAGCGTCAATTTCATCAATGAAAATAATGCAGGGAGCATTGCGTTTAGCTTGTTCAAACATATCTCGTACACGACTGGCGCCAACACCAACAAATACTTCCACGAAATCAGAACCTGAAATGTTGAAAAACATAACTCCCGCTTCGCCAGCAATCGCTCTGGCAAGAAGGGTTTTTCCATTTCCAGGAGGACCTGAAAGTAAAACACCACG
>DAHXKW010000166.1 GCA_027366195.1 Alphaproteobacteria bacterium
AAACTTTCAATTGCAAAAGGCTAGCGAATTTTTTAATTAAATCAGTACGTGCTGGATCAGCTTTCGACATCATAAACTCCTTTCTTCATTGAATCATAAACCCGCTAGCCAGGATGTCGTCCAGACAAAAGCGGAATATGGTTTATTGTATACAAATTGTGGGGAAAATTAAACAGGTGCGTACTAAAAATTCGCTAGAAATCAAAATGATACGGGTTCCCCTGAGGTGCAAGTTGCTTTGTTATCAGAAAGAATTGCCAACTTAACAGAGCATTTAAAAATGCATAAGAAGGATGTTCATAGCCAAATGGGCTTGAAGAAACAAGTTGGGCAGCGTCGTCGTCTACTTGATTATTTAAAAGCAAAGGATAACAATCGTTATATGGCTTTAATTAGCGCATTAGGTTTACGTCGTTAATGTTTTGTTTCTTGTGGTCATTTTTATGGGCCACTTTACAAGTCAATTTATTTAAATATCAAGAACAAGGGCACAGATGGCTTGTTGTTGAGCTGCTTATACCCCAAGGACACTACATTTACGGGCAAAATGCTGAAGAAGACGTTGTTCCCTTAGATGTAACGGTTGATGGCATTCCTAAAGATCAATTGCATTTTGAATCTCCTGTTTTCGATGACAAAATGCAACTTGAGGTTTATAAAAATCGTGCCATTGTTTTAGCACCTATAGATAAAACTATTCCTAAAGAAGTTAAGGTTTCTTATGGTATGTGTACAGAGATAATATGTTTGCCGCCTAATTCTGTTACAAAGGCTGTTAATTTCGATCAGCTGGCATCTCCGACAAAGGACCTTTTTGAACGCTATAAAAGTTTATGTCTTCATAAAAAAACTTGGATGCTTTTGCCGTTCTTACTGGCATTTTTGGGTGGCATGTTGCTGAATATAATGCCATGCGTTTTACCAGTATTGTCAATTAAGCTCCTTTCTTTTTTAGCGCACCCAGAGACACGTTTCCGGGGGAGTGTGCTTTATGGTTTTGGGAATATAGCCGCTTTTGTGACTTTAGGTATGATGACGGGTGTTCTTAACAAAATGGGAACGATAAGTGGGTGGGGTTTCCACCTTCAAAATCCCTTATTTGTTTTTGGGCTAGCCTGTTTATTTGTCATTATGATTATGAGTGTTCTTGATCTTATTTCTATCCCGTTTTTTCAAACATCTACACCTAAGTCTTCTTTTTTGACAGGTATTGTGACAGTTATTGCCGGTGCACCTTGTTGTGTTCCGCTAATGAGTACAGCGGTGAGCTATGGTTTAACCCAGAGCCCCCTTGAGTCAGTTCTGATTTTTGCCGTACTTGGTGCAGGTATGGCGGCACCGTTTTTATTGCTTAGCATTTTTCCTGTACATATTTTACCCAAGCCTGGTCGGTGGCTTATGTTTGTAAAGCCGACTTTGGGATTTATCTTAATTGTTACAGTACTTTGGTTGCTGCAGATTTATACTGCACTTACAAGCTTAGATCATTTTTTGATTATTGGTGGTGTTCTTGTGGCCATGGCATATACTCTTTGGTTATGGGGAAGTGGACTTTTCAAGGGATGGATAGCCTTGGTTTTAGGTATTAGTATCGTTGGCGTGGGTGTTATTCAAACTCTGCACCGTCCTTTACCTTCAGTTATGTATTCTGAGTCTGTTCTTAAAAAAACGGTCAATGATGGTAAAAATGTTTTGATTTATGCTACGGCAAAATGGTGTTTGACATGTAAGATCAATGGAGCAATTTTAGCCAAGAAATCAGTTCAGCAAGCATTTAAAGATTCAAATACGTTGTTGATAAAGGCTGACTATACAGGGCAAGCAGAAGATATTACAGCATTGTTGCGTAAATACAATCTAGCAGGCGTTCCTGCGACCATTCTTTTGTCCGGAGATGAAGTAACTGTATTGCCAGAAATATTAACAGAGTCAATTGTCTTAAAGGCGCTAGAGGATTTAAAAGAAAAAACGTGATAGCATAGCTCATATAAAGGATTTTCGATTTATCAATGAGTAAAGAAGATCTGATTTCGGTTAAAGCAAAAGTACTTGAGGTTTTGCCTAATGCTACTTTTCGCGTGGAAATCGAAGGAACAGATCATGTGGTGTTGGCATATACTACAGGTAAAATGCGTAAGAAACGTATTAAGATTATGCAAGGGGATAACGTTACGGTTGAAATGTCTCCTTATGATATGAACCGCGGTCGTATCATGTTCCGTGATAAGTAAAGATGCGTCAGTCCTTATTGTATTCTTTCTTAGGACATATCTTTTTAGTGTTTTTCTTTTTATTCCATCATGTGTTGTTTAATAGGTCTGTGAAACTAAAAGATGATGGCAGTTTTGTCGTTAATTTTGTAAAGGTTGATCGTGTTTCAAGAGCACCTATTATCGGCCCAATTCCACAGCTTAAAAATGAAAATGCGCCAAAACCAATTTTAGAAAATAAAACACCTGAACCTGAGAAAAAAAACAAGGAACCCAAAAAAGAGGAGGCAGCTGTTTTAGAGGACAAAAAGGCTGTACACGAAAAAGCTAAAAAACAGACAAAGGAAAAAAAGGCTGATATAAAAGCGAAAAAGAAAGTTCAGTCAAAGACGCCGCAGCAAGAAGGTGGGGATGGTCAGCAAAGAGCTACAGAGGTGGGAGACGTTGCTACAGCTTCTGAAATTATGTATATCAAACAATTGGTGAAGCGTTTATGGCAGATCCCAGCAACCGCAATTAGTATGGATGTTGATATTAAGGTCATGTTAAATGTTGATGACAAAGGTAGTATTACGGGTGCACAAATTATAAGGCCAGGTCATGTTGATGACCCCGAACATTATACCTTGTTAGAAGACAGTATTCAGGCTGTGATTGAACATAAAGATTTTAATTTTTCAGAGTTAAGTCCAGAGCTTCTTAAAATATTGGGATCTGGCAAGCCTCTAGAGTTAATTTTTAACCCTAAAGATGTAGCTTAGTAGCAATTTTTCTATGTGCGTAGGGTGATCTCAAAATTTAGTGTGGTGTCATTGATAATTTTTTTTAATAGCTCTTGGATATCTTGATCGGTTAAATTTTTATCAGTAGGAACCACCGTAAACTGGATAGCCACAGCTTTTTTGTCATGAGGGATTTCTGGTCCTTTGTAGATGTCGAAAACGCTTACATTTTCTAATAAAGAATTTTTTGAAATACTTTGGCAAATTGGTCCTGTATCCTGCTTGTCATCCATTAAGAAGCATAGATCTAAATGCGTTTTTGGCAAATCACTAGATTTAAAATGTTTTGGTTTAAATTTTGCTTCTGGTAAATTATCGAGATAAATTTCAAAAACAGCGCAAGGTTTTTTTATGTCATAGGCTTTAAGAATAAAAGGATGAACCATGCCAAAATAAGCTAGAATTTTTTTGCCCTGCCTGAGGCACCCTGATTGTTTGGGGTGATAATAACTGGGTACATCTCTGGTCAATTGTACTTTGTCTTCGGTAATTTTAAAGAATTCAAGAACTTTGAGACAATCTGATTTAGCGTCAAATGTATCTACAGGTCGTTTTAAGCTGTGCCACGTGCGTTTATCATAATTTCCAAAACGCAGGCCTGCGACCATTTTGGTTTGCGTATGATTTTCTTTAGAGTAGCAATTGCCGATTTCATAAAATCCACCTCTATCTTCACCGTAATTTATATTATGTTTTGCTGTGTCTAAAAGCCCACACAGTAAAGATGGTTTTAGTGTTGATAGGTCTGCTGATATAGGATTAGCAATTTCTGTGGTTTCTTCTGCGAATAATCCTGCTTTTTCGTGTGTCGTAAAAGATAATGTTAGACACTCTTGTAAACCTAGGTGGGTAAGATCTAGTTTGATTTCAGATTGGGGCATGTACGGTTTTGAAGGTAAGCTATCCGCTGGCAAATGATCATAACCTTTAATACGCAATACTTCTTCGACTAAATCTTCCGGAATTGTGAGATCATGTCGCCATGTAGGAACCGTAACATTTGTCCCGTTAATGGTGCAGCCTAGGCGTCTTAGAATGTTGTTAATTTCTTCACTAGATAATTTGACGCCAGTTCTTTCAGCAACCAGTTCAGGATTCCAACTAATTTGTATGGGCGTAATAGCGGGGATGTGAAATTCTTTTTCTATGACCGTTCCGCCTGAATGCTTAATGATCAAATCAATAGCTTTTTCCATTGCCATTTTCGTCATGGCAGGATCGATTCCTCGTTCAAACCGCATGCGAGAATTTGAGCTGATATTATGTTTTTGGCCGGACAAAGCAATAGCTATAGGATCAAATACGGCGGCTTCCAAAATTATTGATGTTGTTGTATCTAAAACAGCCGTTGATAGTCCGCCCATAATACCTGCCAAACTCAGGGGACCAGACTCATCTTCTATTATGATGTCATTAGTTGTAAGTTCTATTTTTTTTTCATCTAAGGTTTCAAGCAGAGTTGGTGACTTAAGGCAGGTGGCTTTTAGCAAGCCTTTTACTTTACCGGCATCATAGGCGTGCATAGGTTGCCCTAGATCTAAACAAATGTAATTGGTCACGTCTACCAATAGATTTATGGGACTCATGCCAGCTGATTTCAGCCTATATTTTATAATTTCAGGTGTTTGGGTTGATTTTATCCCATTAATTTTAGTACATAATAACTGTGTACATAAGTTAGTCTCTATTGTACATAAAGCCATATTGAATGTTTCTATTTATGAGTCTTTGAGATATGTTACACTGACTTTTTCGCTTTTATAAACTATTTAGATAATATTGTATCCTTGTCCATAAAATGCTACAAATAAAGGGTTAATGGGGTATAGCCAAGCGGTAAGGCATCGGTTTTTGGTACCGACATCCCTAGGTTCGAATCCTAGTACCCCAGCCAACACCTTATCTATGGCGGAGTAGCTCAGTTGGTTAGAGCGATGGAATCATAATCCACAGGTCGGGGGTTCGAGTCCCTCCTCCGCTACCAATCCTTATTAATAAATTGAGTTTTCAACATTTTGCTAATCTTTTGTTTTCGACAATAGTAAAGAAGTCGATAAAATACTGATTTTGTTTCGAGTTTCATACACTTATCTTTCAAAAGTTTACCTATATTACCTAATTCTTTTTTTCTATTATTATACCCGTGGCAAGATCATCAGACTCTTGTTTCTTCTCTAGAATCAACATAGGATATATTCATGGTCATATAGCTCAGTGGTAGAGCACTACGTTGACATCGTAGGGGTCACTGGTTCAAATCCAGTTATGACCACCATATGGGCTTGTTTGCGAGGTGTTCGTGCGTATTGCCGTAAACGGTTTTGGTAGAATTGGACGTTGTATTGTTCGAGCGTTATTTGAACGGAAAAATTCCGAAATTGATCTTGTGGCTATTAACGACTTGGCGGATCAGAAAATTTTAAAACATCTATTTTGCTATGATTCTATTCATGGCAAGACTGTTGCCGACGGTTTAGATAAGGTTCAATGGTTTCAAGAAAAATCAATTAATAATCTTCCTTGGGAAGCGCTAAATATCGATGTGGTTTTGGAATGTTCAGGCGCATTTGCCTCACGTGAAAAATCGATGGAGCACGTGAATGTAGGGGCAAAACGTGTTATTGTTTCTGCACCCTGTGATGGTGCTGATAAAACAATTGTATGCGGGGTTAACCAACATGTGTTAACACCAAAAGATATTGTTATTTCTAATGCCTCTTGTACGACAAATTGTCTTGCACCTGTCGCACATGTCTTGAATAATTTTTGTGGTATACAACATGGTTTTATGATGACTGTGCATGCCTATACGCAAGACCAGCGTTTGCATGATGGTCCCCATAAAGATTTTTATCGGGCGCGGGCTGCCGCTTTGTCAATGATTCCAACAACAACTGGTGCTGCTAAAGCGATCGGCCTTGTGATTCCAGAGTTGTCTGGAAAATTAGAAGGCATGTCAGTTCGTGTGCCCACGGCAAATGTTTCTTTGATAGATTTAACCTTTACTTCAATTAAGCCAACAAGTGCTGAAGCGATAAATCAAACCATGAAAAAGGCTTGTGAAACAAAATTTTCTGGCATTATAGAATATGTAGACGATCCTTTGGTGTCGATTGATTTTAATGGAAACCCACATAGTGCTTGTTTTGTACCCGCCCATACTCAGGTAATTGATGAGCATTTATGTCGTGTAATGGCCTGGTATGATAATGAATGGGGATTTTCCAATCGTATGTTAGACGTACTGGAATTGCTATTGGTAGAATAAGGAAAATAATTAAATCTTGTTTTCGTGATTGGTGTTATAACCTGTGGCGGGGATTGTCCCGGGTTAAATTCTGTATTGTATGCTCTACATCGTGTTTTTGGTAAAAAAATAGTGGGAATAAAACAGAATGCTATTTGTTCAGATCGTCCTATATGTGAGGTTTATGATTTATCAATTCTTCCTAGGCATATTATAAATGTTGGTGGTACGATCTTGGGAAGTATTGTTGAGTCTGATTTAGAAAGGTATGACCCAGAGCGATTAAAAAAATGGCAGTCAGCTTTTAAGCAGTTTATTAAGCAATCAAATATCAAAGAACTTATTGTTGTGGCGGGTGATGGTGGTATTGGGATTATGCAATCCTTATGTAAAGAGATTGATTTACCTATGATTGCCATTCCTAAAACTATCGATAATGATATTCAAGGGTCAGATTTTTCTATTGGGTTTCACAGTGTTGTTGAGCACGTTACATGTGAGCTGGAAGCGCTCGCGGTAACAGGAGCGAGCCATAAACGACTTATGATTGCAGAGGTAATGGGGAGAGATGCTGGATACATAGGTCTTGTATCTGGAATCGCTGTTTTTGCAGATGCTATTTTGATCCCTGAAATTCCTTATAATTTGCAAGAGTTATGTAGTTTTTTGAAAGAACGTTACCATGAGCAAAATCGGGGTGGGTTGATTGTGGTTTCAGAAGGTGTCCAAACGCCCACTGGAGAATATTCTTATATACAAGGAAAACGTTATGGAGGGATCAGTGAAGTGTTAGCACATTTGATTGCTGACAGTCTAAATCTTCCTACGCGTTGGACACGTCTTGGTCATTTACAAAGGGGTGGGACACCAATGGCTTTTGACCGGTTTTTAGCTAATCAAATGGCAAGCAAAGCTAAAGAAGTAATAGAACAAAAAAAATATAACCACATTGTCGTTGTTCAAAATAATGAGGTGAAAGGTATTCCTATCCCAGAGCCGTTAAGTAGAAAAATAGAATCGGTTACTTATTTTGAAAAAGTTGCTCGGAATTTAGGTATCTTTTTGGGGGATAGACTCTAAAAAGGTTTTGGAAATCAAAGCTGGTAGCATGCTTCCCATGCTTTTAGGGTTCATGTCACTGTTGTTATCATTACCAACCCAAGCACCGAAGGCAATGTTGGTAAATCCTTTGTTATTTCGTCCTTCTTTTTCTTCACGATAGCCCAAGAACCAGGCATCCTTATTTCCGTTACTTCCTGTTTTTCCAGATACAGTGCCATCAATATTTGCACGACGTCCTGTTCCTTCTGTAACAACCAGGTTAAGCGCATGACGTAATTCATGGTAAGATTTAGCACTCATAACACGTGGTGTTTCATATTTTGTAAAACGATATTTTGGATTGCCATACTTGTCATTAATGGCAAGTATACCGCGTGGATTAGTCAGTCTACCGTGGTTGGCAAAACAGGCATAAGCAGCTGTGTAGTCTAATAATGTAACAGAACCAGAACCTAGGGCAATTGTTAAGTTATTTGGCATATCGGAGTATATCCCTACTTTTTCAAGCATTTGTTTGATACGTGGTACACCAACCTCTTCTGCAATACGGATTACAACAGAATTACATGACTTTTTCAAACCCTCATAGTATGATATTTGTCCTACTGACCTATATTTAAAGTTACTGGGTGACCATGAACCCTTTTCATAAGGGCTATCATTTTCCATATCATTCATAGATTTACCAAGATATTCCAAAGCGGCCAAATAAATAAATGTTTTTATAGCTGAGCCAGATTGCCGTAGAGCTTGAGTTGCTCTGTTAAATTGGCTAAAGCCATGGGCTCTTCCTCCAACCATTGCTTTTACGGCGCCATCAGGTGACATGGCTACAAAAGCAGCTTCTGAAGCCTTAAGTTGTGTGCCATGTTCATCCATGATTTTTTTTACAGCAGCTTCTGCCGATTTTTGCATATTTAAGTCAAGAGTAGTTATGACTTCTAAGTCTTCTTCCTGATCAACATAAAATTGAATAGAATCACGGATCCAATCTGTGAAGTAACGTACACCGTAGTCTGGTCCTTTGAAGTCTTTCATTTGTTCTAAACCAACTTGAATTTCATGGGGAGCATTCTTAATAAATCCACTGTCTTGCATTAGTTTGATAACAGTCTCAGCACGTGCTATTGCGCGTTTGAAAGAGCTGTGAGGTGAAAATTTAGAAGGGGATTTCAGCAAGCCAACAATAATTGCCGATTCAAATAATGTAAGATTTTTAGCAGACTTGCCAAAATATTTCTGAGCAGCAGCGTCGATACCATAAGTTCCAGAGCCGAAATAAACGCGGTTTAGATATAAAGTTAGAATTTGGTCTTTAGAAAATTTGCGTTCAAGCTGCAAGGCTAAAAAGAGTTCTTGGATTTTGCGTTTGTAAGTTTGATCATTATGTTTAAACTTTCCTGTTGCTATTAGGATATTTTTAGCGAGCTGTTGTGTAATTGACGATCCGCCTTGTACAACGCGTCCAGCGCGTCTATTTGCAACAAAAGCTCTAAAAACGCTTAAAACGTCTAACCCAAAATGGTGATAAAAGCGCCTGTCTTCAACAGCAATAAGTGCATTTTTTGTATAACTAGGAAGCTCATTTAACTGTCTAACATGGCCGAATAAATCGCCATAAGTTGCAAGCAAATGTCCATTTTGGTCTTTAATAACAATGCTAGGTTGTCTTGTCAAAGAAGTAATTTTACTTATGTCTGGTACGTCACGTACTAACCATAACAAGATAATTAGCCCACATATTCCAACCCACAAACCAATTAATACAAAGAACTTAATAGTATTTTTTAGAGTTTTCCTTATAAAGCGAAGGAAGCTGTTATTTTTTTTATGGTGCTTATCATGCCGAAAATGGCGAGGTCTTGGCAAAAAGTGTACGAGCTCATCTTGTATCTGAGAAATATTCTGTGGCTTTTTTAGAGGCTTGTCAAAGCATAAGAGAAGTTAAACTCCATCTTGGTGTGGGTAAGATGATACTCGGCTCTATCTTGTGATTAATCTGCTCGATACCTACCCATGCGATCATAGCTGCATTATCGGTGCATAATTTAACTGGGGGAACAACTAATTCACATGCATTTTCCATACAGAAATTGTGCAGTTGTTCTCGAATATATAAATTAGCAGCTACCCCTCCAGCAATAACTATTTTTTTGTGTGGCGCTAGGTTCAGAGCAACAGAGAGGCGATCTGTTAGAATTTTAGCAACAGTATGTTGGATAGAGGCGCAAAGATTAGCAATTTGATCTTTAGTGTGACAGTCTTTAGCAACTATGTCCTTGATAGCTGTTTTTAACCCCGAAAAAGAAAAGTCACAATGAGATTGCTTATAAAAAGGGCAGGGTAAATTGTAAGTAAAAGGATTCCCCGCCTTGGCAACTTTTTCTATAGCAGGTCCGCCTGGAAACCCAAGATTGAGCATTTTTGCAGTTTTATCGAATACTTCACCACAACTGTCATCTTTTGTTTCTCCAAGCAAACGATATTGCCTGAAATTTTTAATATCGATGATTTGTGTATGTCCTCCAGATATCAACAACAAAAGGTAAGGAAAATCTATAGAATTGGTAAGTCGCACTGTTAAAGCATGTGCCTCTAAATGATGGATGGGGTAGAAAGGTTTATTTAAGGCCAAAGCCAATCCACGACCAAAACTGTAACCTACGTGTAATCCGCCGATAAGCCCGGGCCCTGTTGTTGTCGCAACAGCATCAATTTTATGTAGTGGGAGATTATTAAATAAGTAAGGTAGACGTTCTATATGTGCCCTTGCTGCCAATTCAGGAACAACACCACCAAAATCTTTGTGTTCTTGGACTTGGGAATAAATTTCACTATGTTCAATTACAGCCTGATTATTTTCATAAGAAACGATAGCTACGGCTGTTTCATCGCAACTTGATTCAATACCTAAGACCTTCATGTATTATGCTCGATAGATGAGGTGCGATTAGGTGGTGGGCACGTAGAAGAAATCATAAGTAATTTTAGGTTGCCTTCTTGCATCATATTCTATAACAGCTTGTTGCGCACGTACAGGTCCTGAGTATGATAGGTGCGTTTTATGGTGGATTTTGCTTTTATAGTTTGGCATAAGTTTAGCAAGTTGCATTTCTAAAGATAAGCTACAACACTGTAATTCTCGCATTTCCGCAACAGTGCATAAATGCTTTTTCTTAATCTGGCAATTGATATTATCGGCATCAATACAAGAAGATTGGATATCTATGTCTAATAATGGACAGTCGATTAAGTGGCATGTTTTTAAGGATGTGCAAGTTTCTTGATCAGGGTAGACTGCGGTGCATTTTCGTTTATTTTCTACACAATGCATTACGGGACTATTTTATAGCATATATATTCATTTTGAATTTATTTTAATTATATTTCAATCTTTCTAAGATGGTGCACTTAATCCTTTTTGTAAAGCTTTTTTATTGTCTTCAATTAGTTTAGATAAAGGAGCTTGTGCTGTATCAAAAGAACAATTGGTAAAATCATAAGCGCCACCGTCTAGTACACCAAGGGGTGAAGTTTTGCCATCACTTTGTCTCTTGAAGACTCGATAACTTATACAGAAGGCTGTCAACGAAATTCTAACTAATGCATAATTTCCCGTATAGGAAAATACGAAAATGTTTCCCTGAACGGCTAGTGCTTGTGAACTACGGTTTCCCCCTTCTACCTGGTCAACGGTAACGAGCTGTATACCAAGGCCGCCAGAATAAGCTGTGCTAAATCCTGCAATTACAGGGTAATTCTCATTTACATTGGCAAAAACAAGTGTGTAAGAGCCATGTCGTTTTAGGTTAACTCCTGGCCCTGGATCACTCGAAGTTAACGGACTTAGAAAGTCCTGCCCTGTCATTAGCTCATCGTAGAGAATGTGAGTAAAAGCATATTCATTTAATTCGCGCGTCAAGCTCTTGGTTGCGCCTTGCCCTTTAATATCAAAAAAAACCCAACGTCGCGGCATGTTCTTCCAGTCTAGGTCAATCATGCGTAATTGATCAGGTTCTCCACGAATAGGGGGAAGAGCTATAGAGGTAACTGTCATAGGCTGAAAATATAACTGATGCTATTGTTAATGTAAGGAGAAAAAGGTAAATAAAATCTTAAAGATGCTTATGCTGCGTCAAGAATGCCGCGTAGATATTGAACGGCATCATCTTCATTAAATCCCTTGATAGCGCCAACTTCACGAGCAAGACGTGAAAGTGCTTGTTGATAAATTTGCCGTTCACTATATGATTGATCAATGTCATTGCGCTTATAAAGTTCTCGTACAACTTCAGCTACAGCAATGGGGTCACCTGAATTGATTTTTGCTTCGTATTCTTGCGCACGTCTGCTCCACATCATGCGACGCACACGAATACGTTGGCGCAGGATATCTTCGATACTGTTCATTGTTTTTTCACTGAAGAGTGGGCGTATACCTAATTTTTCTAAATTATTGATGGGTACGCGTAAAATTAATTTTTCTTCCCTTATTTCAATGACGACAAACTTAATGGTTTGTCCTTCGAAAGTTTGATCTTCAATAGCAACGATTTTCCCAACACCATGCACGGGATAAACAACGTGTTGATTTGGTTGGAATTCATGTTTTTCTTGAGGAAGGGCTGCTGCCTGTGTCATTTCCTATCCGTATTTTTGTGTTCTTATTCTTATTATAGGATACAACAAAAAATTAGCATTTTTTATTTTCCTCGCCAATGCAAAAAATGTTTCCCTCAGAATCTTTCATTAACACATAACTTCCCCAAGACTCTTCTTTAGGGGCGCAAACAAATTCGACGCCTTTTGCTTTTAGTGTTTCATAAGTTTTCTGGACGCTATCCGTTGAATACATGATATTCATTTGTTTTCCCAAAAGAGGTTTAAATTCATCTTGTGTGAAAAGTACTAATTCAATTGGAGATCCAGGTTTTGTCAATTCAATCCATCTTTGTCCCCACTCTGGGCAGTCTGCATCAACTTGCACCTGAAAACCCAATTTCTCCGTATAGAATTTGAGAGCTCGATCTTGATCAGCAACTGGGATTGAGACACTCTTAATAAACATAAAGTTTCTCCTTAAGCAATTTCACAGCAGCTTTACATATTTTCAATTGGTAATCAATGGAATCGCCTTTTCAAATTCTTAGTTTTCAGTCATGATAATGGCGTCTTTTGGCTTTATTGTTGTAGATGTATTGGCAAAGTTTATTAGCGGGAATGATGGGGGGGGCAGGTTTTAATGCATTTAATACAAATTATGCCAGCTTATATTGGTTTGCACCCTTATTAACTTTAGGTGGTTTTTTCTTTTTAGGGCAAATTGTTCATCGTACCTACAAACCTCTGCTTTCTAGTTACTGTTTTGGTTTGGCTTATCATACAGTCAGTCTTTTTTGGATTGGCAGTGCTTTTGATTACACAAGTATCCCGTTTATGAAACCTTTCATAAGCTTAGGATTTGCTAGTGTATTAGGATTGCAGTTTCCTTTAGCATTTTGGGGGGCGAAATACGGTAACCCTGCGTATTTCACCATTAAATGGGTGATGTTTTTTGCTTTACTAGATTGGGCTAGAACATTGTCTCCCATTTTATTCCCTTGGAATCCTATGGGATTTATCGCGGGTGATTTCTGTTTATCAATAATACGTTTTATTAGCATCTTTGGTTTATCCTTTTTTATGCTTGTTTTCAGTCAAATCCTACACATGACTTGGCTATGGCGTATACTGATAGTGGGCCTTGTTTTATTGTTTTCTGTTGATAACTATTTTTATCAACAGATTCCGCCCAAGTTTACAAGTTTATACGGTCGTATTATTCAACCTTGTATTGAGCAAAATTTCAAATGGGATCAAAAAAGGTTCCAAGAAAATGTAGAAACTTTTGCAGAATTATCCAACAAACCAACTGCTAAAAAACTTGATTTTATTCTATGGCCAGAATCTGCACTGCCAATCCAAAA
>DAHXKW010000012.1 GCA_027366195.1 Alphaproteobacteria bacterium
ATGTTGACAATATTGGCATAAAAATTCTAATGGCTGTTCCTTGTTTTTTATTTTTATCTTATCTCTGGTATCTTGGTTTACTTTATGTCCTTTAAGACCATGCGATATATTATTTTTTTGATATTCCGAAAGTTTTATACCTTTTAATTTGGTAGTATGTCCTTTTAATCTTCCTTTAACAAACCCATCGAGAATGGTATTCCCAATAATTCTTTTTTCTTTTATACCATCGTTAATCCATACTAATTTCTTAGAATATTTTATTTCTTCGTGAAAATAATTTGGATCATTCAAAGAATAAAAATTAAACCATCTAGAATCCGTCATGGCTTTAACTTTTTCTACAAATTTTTTTTCATAAATTTTACATTTATCCACAGAATCAAAAATGGCTCGAATTTCAAAAGTAAAAGCCTCTTTTCCTTCCTTATATATAAGTGCATTTACAATTTTATTGGAAGAAAAATAATTTTCCCAAAGTTGAGATGGATGGCACCCTTTCGACGTTTTTGAAGCAGCAAATCTTTTTCCGCTTTTTATATGAGTTATAATATAAAAAAATGGGCTTCTATCTCTAGCCGTAAATGGTACATAACAAAAATTATCAGATATTTTTCGATGGTATACAAGCATATTTTTACCTTCATGGGTATAGTTATTTATCAAAAACAATTTTATACCCATAAATAATATCGAGAAGGAGAAATATAAATGTTAAAACATGTAGGAACACACAACAACCAAAAAATAACCATTATTCTTCACCAAATGCCAACCGAAGATCATATGTGTTTAGTGGTATATAATGATAAACTACCGCCACGATATCACGATGCACTTCAAAAAGTATTACGTTCGGAAGAGGGACAAAAGGCAAAAGATTTTGCCGATGCACTGGAACACGCATCACTAGAAGACGGAAGAAATCTTGCAAAAGTTTTATATACAGAAGGACATCTAAAAAAAGTTCCAACCAATCAAGTTTTTGCAACTCCCTATGGATATGAATCTCCCAATAAAATTAAATTGGATGAACTTAATAAATTGCTTACAAACATTGAAGCTGGTGGAGAATCCTTACAAAAGTTAAAAACCTTTGACGAAGGAATTGGAATGAATATTAAAAGAAAAGATAAAATAACTGAAAGTTTATCTTCGGAAGAATCTTCTAAAATAAAAAGAATTATTGATTCGGAAAAAGAGCATCATTCAAAACCATCTGCGGCAACTGAATTGCTAACCCAAAGCAAAAATCTAGAAAATATGGCCTCTCAATTAATTGAACAAGCCAAATTATTAAATCAACACGCGGAAAAACTTCTTCAACCAAAAGCCCCCACTTCACTACTTTCCGAAAATGCAATACCAAAAAAGAGATTGGCAGGAAGGCCAAGAAAGAAATAAACAAAATGGGAACGCCGTTAAAAAATCGGCATTCCCATTTTTTTACTTGCTTCCATATTATCTTCCACTATTTTATTTATAATTTTCCTATCGTTGTTTGTCAAAAACAAAGAGTCTCCATAGGAGATGCTTCCTCGCATAAACCACACACTTTTCATCAAATCTTCTCGAATAGCTGTGATTTGTTTACCCATTTTTTCCAATGATTCCAATATTTCTTCTTCACTTAAAAACATAATATTGTCTCTAAATTGTTTGCTGAAATCCATATCCATGGGAATTTCTATATTCTTCTTACAAGAATCACATGTCAAATTAAAATTGGGAAGATAAGTTTCTTTAATTGCTTCATCTATAAAAGCGATAATTTGATTTTGTTGACTTGTATCCGCTTGTTGAAACCATTCGTTAATATGAGTTCTGTTCATAACTTTAATATCATTTTGTTTCATTGTTATAGACTGTATAGCATCTGAATAATATTTCAGAGTTAATTTTGTTTTGGTTTCGACGAGTTGGATAGCTATTCCTGTATATTCTTCTGGATTAGGTAATTTACTTAACTGAAACAGTTGCCGATCAATCTTAAATTTTAAAAGAGCGAAATCGTTTTGAATTCGATAAGAATGAGGATAAAAAGTAAGTACAAAATCCGGCATTTCCAAATGGGTGAACCATTTCTTCGCTGATAAAAGGGGTAAATTTTTTTGTATATTTATTTCGTAAGAATCTATAGAAGCACACTCTGGGCATTTAAATTCGAATTCTATAATATTACCCGAAGTGGCTATGCGTATAGAAATTAAAATATGTTGGATATCACATGCATACAATTCATATTTGTCCTCGAAATCCGGAAGACAATTGGAAATAACTTGTCGAGTTGCCAAACCATTTAATAATGCATCTGGGGTTCTTAAAGTAATCTCATCCAATGCTGTCATGGGATAAACATCATGATTATTATCAACATTTGACGCTTGTTCTAATAAAGTAGAAATATATAAAACTGGTCTACAAAAATGAGGTTTCATAATCTAAATAATATTACTGTTCGGTAAAAAGTTGCTCCCCATAAAAGTCAATTCTGCTGTCCATTCTTTTGTTGCTCCCGCTAATAATTCTTCCTGTGTACTTATTTGTTTGGGAGAATAAAAAGTATATTTTTTTCTTTGTTCATCGATATGATTTCGTATTGCGTTAAAATACGCAATATCAATTTCGTTGATAGTAGAAATAATTTTTACAGAATCTTGTGGGTTAGAATCCGAAAGGGATATCAATTCATTTCCATTTTTGTCAATTATTTTCAACTGTTTAATGCTACTACATAATAAATCAATGGAACTTTTACTTAAATTATTCAAACTTGAAATAAAGGCCGCCTCATCTTTAATACCTTCTCCTGCATCTAAGCTGCTATTTAACGCCATTCTGTGTTGATAAATTGTCTTGGATGTATGAAATAGATTACTGATAGGAATTGGCGTGACGATAAGAAATAATTTTTGGCCCGTTTCATCTTCAATGATAATTTCTTCATCCCATGACTCAGCTCGCTTGGCCACAGAAGAAAGTAATTGATGGGAATTTAAACGAATGACTTTTGTCATGGTTGTGTTTGGGACACTAACAGTAAAATCAAACTCTCCTCCGTAACTGGCCGTTCGAATTGCCAACAAAATTGTATCAATATCAATATGAGGGATAACTTCTGGCTTTAAAATTCCTGGTGCGCAGCTTTTAATAACATCATATATATTTTGCCCAGAGAGAGTGGCATCTCCCGTTCTAAACTTTATATCATCCGATGCCGTCATTGCGTAAATGTCTAGTTCCCCCGAATCATTTAATACCAAGATTCCTTCTGGATACCATTTTCCTTTGCTAGGCAAAGTAATGGATAATTTGCTTTTTCTAAAAAACGAAGAGAGCGGATTGCTTTCCTCATGCACATTTTTATTTGATTTTATATTTCCATGCGGATTGATATTTTTTGGCGAATTTGATGTATATACATTTTGGGTTGGTATCATGATATCCTCTATTCATATTTAGGATTGAAAAATTTGAGTTTTTGATTTTCCATAAAAATACTTCCCAAAAACCAGATAAATAATAATAGTGTAAATAGGAAAGAATAATGGCCTCTGTAAAAATCAGAACACATGGAAATTCTACTTTGGGAGATTTAGAGCTGGAGAATTTTTCCACCGAAGAAACACTGCTGGCCATTTTAGATCAATTAAAATCCATTTCTTCTACTTTTCCAACCACTGGCACTATTGCACCCGATACCAAAAAACATCAAAATAAAGTTGAAGATTTATTTCACAAAATGGTGGACAAAACGAATGTATCAAAAGGACTTAAAAACAGCGCTCATTCGGCAGTATCTTCTGTTTTTGGAAACGCTCATACCGACAAATCTCTGAGTAATATATCTTCTATAGTAAATCATTTAGCCCCAGATTTCATATCCATAGGAATCCTAGTTAGCAGTATAGAAGGAGTAACAAAAGGGCTGCATGAATCTTTAAATTTCTTATCCAAATCTGTAAGTTCTTTATTTTTTATTGTGGGTGGTTTTGCCCATACTATTCTTAACGGCAAAGATGCATTATCTGACTATACAAACGTTATTAAAGCGGGGACAGCTTCTTTGCCAATTATAAAAAATTTTACTGCATTAATGGCAGCGGGAGTTCAAAAATTAGATAATTGGAATACCACCATTTTAGAACTAACTAAAGTTGGGGCAAATTTTAATGGAGAAATTAGTACGATGGTTTTAAGTGCGGCGGATGCCGGTATCTCTTTAAATCAATTTGCCAGTATCGTTCAAGCAAATGCCGCCAATTTTTCTACTTTTGGTTCCGTGATGGAGGGGGTGAGTGTTTATTCAAAAGTTGCCCAAACCACCATGCAAGAGTATGGATCAACATTGGCTTCCATGGGTATATCTTTGGCTCAATATAACGAAGAACTTCCGGCAATTCTTGGTTTGTTTGGTTCCTCTATGTTGGCAAGAGGAGCCTCGGAAAAACAATTAGCCAAAGCCGCCTTGGATTTGACTTCAAATTTTGACGCAATGAGCCAAGTTACAGGCAAAACTCGTCAGCAACAAGCGCAGGAATTGGCTAGCATGACACAAGATGCAGCTTGGCAGCAAAAATTGGCCACAATGTCTGCATCGGAACAAGAGAATCAACTCAAAATTTTAAATCAATTAAATGGAGCACTTGGAAATAATTTTGCACAGTTATATAAATTATCCATTCTTGGTATGCCCCCACTTACTAGGGAACTTCAAATTCTTACGGCAACTGTTCCCAATCTTCAAACTCATTTTAGGGAACTTGGAGAAATAGCCGAAAAGGGAAACGGTGGCTTACGAGATCAAATTCACATGAATCATATTAGCGCGTTAATAGCTGGTGACGCCATGAAGTCCACACGAAGTTTTCAGACAGCAATCGCGGCGGCTGCTGCTGGTTTGGGGGGGGCACCGGCTGAAATTGCTAAATTTACATACGATTTAATGCAACGAAAGCAACAATTTCTAAATGCTTCTGGAGAATTCAATTCACTTGCTTTTGAACATTATTTAAATGAAATTTCTCGAAGGAAAGAGGCCAATGACAAACTATCAGCTAATTTAACAGAATTCACCAACACAATGATTTTACTTCGAGATAAAATTTATCAAGCCATTGGACCATTCATAGAAAAATTAACTCCTATGCTTGCCACTGTTATTTCTACCATTTCTGAAAATGGTGGACCACTTCAATTGTTAATTGATTACGCTTCCAATATCGTTAAAAGTATGGGAGACTGGTTACAAAACAAAAACAATATTATAACTTTAAAAAGCTCCCTTGATGAAGCTATACGAATAATCATTTTCTTAACAGAAAGTGCGTTAAAGGCCGCGAACGCCATTTTTAAAATTACCGCCTATATTGTAGATCATTGGAGCGTATTCAAATATATTTTTGGGGCTTTTGCTTTGGCAATTGGAGGTTTAACTGCCTTAATCGGAGTTTCTTTATTAAAAACCATAATGCCATCTTTATTGGAAGGGTTATGGGGATTGGCCAAAATACTTCCTTCAATAGTATCTGGGTTTGGAGGAATATTAAAATTATTTAGAAGCAAAAAACTAGTCTCTGCGGCAGAAGGAGCGGCTGGATTGGCTGGGGCCACGGGTGCTGCCGAAGGTGCAGTTGCGGGTGGCGAAGCCACGACTATTGCTGAGGGCGCGGCTGTAGTGGGCGGCGGAACTTTATCCATGTTAACTGGAATAGGAGAAATTGCTCTTGCGACAGCAGCGGTGGGGGGCGGATTATATTTTGCAAATAAATATTGGGACAAACTTACAGGAAACATCAAAGAGAAGGAAGAACCAAAAGAAGAACAAAAACAAACAAATATTCATAACAAAGAAACAATTGATAATAAGCAAACTTCGGTATTGGAAAAACAATTAGAGGTTTTGTGGACAATTGCTTCTCATTTAGGTACAATGGGGCATGATATTTATAAATCTCGTGTTTACACCGGAAGAATACAAAATAATTATTAAAACATAAAAATTTTCGCCTAAATATAGTACAGAGAGGAATTTAAATTGGCATCTTGGAAAAAATATTTTAAATCAGCACATGCTACTCCCGGAGGAAGCAGTCCCTTAACTCGGCGCGGCGGAAAAAATAGTGCGGAAGAGGCTGTGGGTATATTAAATTATCCCAATCTTATTCCAGAAACATATATGGGTTGTCCCAATCGCATTGAAAGATATCAAAATTTTGAAAATATGGATCAGGATAGCGAAATCAATGCGGCCCTAGATATTTTAGCTGAATTTAGTACCCAAGCCGGAGAGGACCAATTATGTTTTGAGGTTATTTATAATAGCGCCCCAACCGAAACAGAATCCAAAGTTATTAAAGAAAGATTACAAACGTGGTATAAATTAAATGAATTTCAAAAAAGAGCTTTTCGATTATTTCGAAATGTTTTAAAATATGGAGATCAAGTTTTTCTTCGTGATCCAGAAACATTTAAACTCTTTTATGTTGAAATGGATAATGTTATCAAAGTCATTGTGAATGAAAGCCAAGGTAAAAAGCCGGAACAATATGTTATTCGCAATATTAATCCAAATTTCCAAAATTTAACTGTCACCCAAGTTTCCACTCCAAACTTCAATGTCATTCCAACTGGACCCGGTTATAGTGCTCCTAATGCTGGATTTAACCTTCCTAACAATCCATTCAGTAGTGGAAGTAGATTTACACATGGCCAAAATGAACATGCCATTGATGCACAACACGTGATGCATGTTTCTCTTACTGAAGGATTAGACCCAAATTGGCCATTCGGTACAAGTATTTTAGAAATGGTTTTTAAGGTATTTAAACAAAAAGAACTTTTGGAAGATAGCATTATCATTTATAGAGTACAAAGAGCACCAGAACGTCGCGTATTCAATATTGACGTTGGCGATATGCCCAGTCATCTTGCAATGGCTTTCATTGAAAAAGTAAAAAATGAAATTTATCAAAGAAGAATTCCATCTATGGGCGATGGTCAGCATTATATGGATTCCTCTTATTTTTCTATGGCACCCAACGCCGATTTTTTCTTTCCAGTTACTAGTTCTGGAAGGGGGACCAAAGTTGAACCATTACCCGGAGGATGTTTAGCAATGGATACACGAGTTCCGTTGTTAGATGGACGAACCTTATCATTAACTGAACTTACCGAAGAATATAATAGTGGAAAAGAAAATTGGGTTTATAGTTGTAATCCAGAAACAGGTGAAATAGCACCCGGTATAATTTCATGGGCCGGTGTAACACAAAAATCAGCAAATGTTTTAAAAATAACTTTGGATAATGGAAAAGTTATTACTGCTACTCCAGATCATAAATTTCCAATTTTAAACCAAGGCTTTATTGAAGCACGGGATTTAAAAGTAAATGATAGACTAATTCCATTTAATACTAGAAAAGAACCATTAAATTCAACAGCCCCGAAGCAATTTAAACAAGAATATTCTTTATATAATCATTCTATTGTTTCCATCGAATATTTCACTACACCAATAGAAGTGGGAACATTAACTATTGACAAGGACGAAAAATATCACAATTTTCATACATTTGC
>DAHXKW010000018.1 GCA_027366195.1 Alphaproteobacteria bacterium
ACCACAGCTTGAAATTTCATTTCTTTGCTGTATGACCTTTTTTTAACTGACATGACTGCCTCCTTTTGATCCAATTTTACTCTTCCCTTGAATCAGACACACTCTCTTCGTCAGTTGTGGGGTTTTAGGGGGTCACTTCAATTATGCTGGAGACCCGAATGAATTTTTGGAAAGGATAGTAAATCCATTCTTAGCACAAAAGGGACTAAGAGAGCTTAAGTTTACTCTTTTTGACAATCTAGAAGAAAAAGGAGAAGGCGGAAGATCTATTCTCAATGGTCAGTCGTTAAAACAAAATGTGGGGGATAAATAGCATTTTTATGTCAACCATCTTGCCACATATAATACTGGCAACAGAATCAGAGAAGAATAGACCAGATAGCCAAAAAATGAAGGGAAATGGGTATCGAGGATTAAAGGTTGATACTCGTCTGTTAGGACATAATTGTTTGAAGGAGACGAATGAGCCTGGCGATCAAGATAAGAGATCAGTTTTTTCAGGAAATCTATGTCCTTCTTAGGTCCAATTGCATTTTTGTTCTGAATGTTAATTGGATTTTTTGATTTATTGGCAGCAATTCCCGCTGGAGGAGAAAAGTTAATAACAGCAATGGGTTGAGGCCTCTATAGGAAAATATTTTTGATGAATTTCATCGTTTTTTATCCCTCCGTTTTCATTTTTATCCCCTCCGAAGTCAATAAATACCGTTCATGCTCAGAGTGAGAAAAGAGTGTCAAAAATACAGAAACTTTTTATTTCATAAGGCTTTAGAGCGCTCAGTGGGAATTGCTGACGTTGGTTAGAAATGAGTGTAGTTAGAATATAAAAGGGTTTCATGTAACCAATTATTAAACTGAGTGCATGAAACGTGTGACCTTTTAATTCATTTTTAACTTTAAAAAACTATTTATGATTACGATTGTATAATTTGGATATTACGTCTATGTTATTTTTACTCAATTTGATTTTGGCCAAAGAAGTAGAGATCAAACAGATTTCTGATGATCAGGGAAGGCAGAGGGTTGTGGGGTTTACCTGCAATCCATTAACAGTTAGCGTTGCTGACAATGAAACTGATGCAAGGCAGTATTTAGAGGTGCTGGGGAATCCTGCACTACTTACTGAAACAAAAGGTTCTGCAGAGCCGGTTGTTGCGAGAAGGTTCGTACCCGACGAATTAAGTTCTCCCAGAAGAAAGGAACCTGAACTTAGTACTCGTGGTGTTATCGTGCATCACGTTAAAGGTAAAGGTAGGTATAGATTTTTTATAGCAGGCAAGCATAGAGCAGAAGAAGTAACGGATACAGATAAAAATTATTTGTTGAGCATGTACCAAAAAGTTAAGCGCTTACTGTCTGAATCACCTAGCGCTTTGGCTACGGGACAATCTACATCTTCGGCGCTAGTGCCTTACATGGGCGTTCCTCGTTCTATAAGTCCGTCATTACCTACTGGAAATTGGCAAGGATGGCATCCTTCAACTTTAGGATTGCCAAAGGGGGGAAGAGATCTAGCTTTGGTGAAACAGCCTTCAACAGCGGCGAAAGAACCAAGTCCAGCAGAGCTTAAACTGAAAATTATTCAGCTAAAGCAGCGTTTGTCTGACCTTTGGAATTCAAGTCTCCAGGGAGTTGTCGTAGCATTTGGTACTATCCAACGATTGCAACAAGAGAGTTCAGACTTTCAACGGCAATTGGAAGATTCCACACGCCTAAGCGATGCAGCAAAAAGAGACCTACAGGTTCTTTTGGGGCAGCAACAAGCTTTGGTTGCACAACTCGAACAGCGTTTAAGGCAACAAAGTGAAGAGCAGGAAAAAATGAGGCGTGGTTATGAAGGGAGACTCGTGCAAGGAGGAGAAGCGGAACAAAGATCAGGAATAGCCGTTGACGCACAGACAGAGAGTCAAGTGCTGCTCAAGAAATTTGAGATGGAAAGACGTGCGATAGAGGCAACAGCGGCGAAAAAACAACTTGCTGAGCAACAAAAACTGTCACAACAAAACCTAGAACAACAAAGGTCAGCGCATGCAGGAGAGGTAGCTGCTTTAAATCTAACAGAAGCAAATTTGCGGAAAATGTTAGAGGAAAAGGGTGTTGCGGCAGAGAAAATAACAGAAGAACTGGAGCAAATGCGTCAAGCAAAGAGAGCTGCGGAAGTTGCTGCTGCGCAAGCTAAAGCGAATGAGGAAGAAGCCGCGAGAGTTAATAAGGCTACTGTGCAACGGGCTGCTGAGGAGAGACAGCAAAAGATTGCTGCAATTAAAGCACAGATAAGAAACAATGTTCCTCAGTTGGCAAACCCTAATCAGTTTAGGCGGATTCTAAAATATTTGGGTCTCTTAGAGGCGCATAATAAAGATCTTGCTGATAAAGTCTGGAATAATATTATTGCCCAATTCCCGGGAGGTGCAATTCCATCAGGTTATAGTCCAAACAATTTCTTAACACTGATAAATTATTTGACAGCAACTGAAGTGGCATCGATTAAATTTACTTTATTAAACAATTTGGAAGAAGATACTATATCTGGAAAACCTAAGATAATTCCTACAGATACGCATAAGGGTGGAGTTATCAACTAGAATTTTATGTTAACTCTCTTGCCACATATAATACTGGCAATAGGACCAGAGTAGAATAGACAAGATAGCCAAAGAATGAGGGGAGAGGCACTTCATGATCTGTAACAATGGCGCGGATCATTAAATTAGGGGCATTGCCAATATAGGTCATAGCGCCCATAAATACAGATCCCAGTGATACTGCTTTTAAAATAGCGGGATTTTTTTGTACAAGTTCGCACGCGTTGACATGGGTTGATTTAATAAAAAACAAATAAGTTGGTGCATTATCTAAAAAAGCCGAGAATAATCCCGACAACCAAAAATACCGTTCAGGATTAGCGATACCAGAAGGTGCTAGGAATTTTTCTAGAGCTATAACATAAGGGTGAGTTTGTGCTGATAATAACTCGATGACCGGGATAAGGGTGATAAAGATGACCAGGAACACTTTGGACACCTCAATAACAGGGTGCCAATGAATTCTGCCTTCTCGTGTTATGGCATTCCATATAGTAATGATGATCAAAGCGATAAAGTTCACAAAGTAGACAAACCAGCCAGGTACAAGTTTGTAGTGTTGATTCAGTTCAAATAATTCGCTTAATAAGAAAACGACAACAATGGTAGCAATAAGCCAAGGGATTTTATGCGCATGAATAATTGAAAACTGTTTGTGATTAAATTGATTATAGCGCGGTTCTTTAAGGAATAAGATGCTATCCCAAATAACGAAAATGAAAAGAAGTAGGCCATTGACGATGATATAACTTTTGAACAAGTGCTTTAGAGGCCAGAAGAAAGGGACTCCATTGAGGTAGCCTACAGCCAAAGGGGGATCGCCTAAAGGAGTTAGGGCACCACCACAGTTGGCTACTAGAAAAATAAAGAAAATAATGATGTGTGTTTTATAATAACGTCTGTGAATTAAATCAAGCAAAGGGTGAATTAAGATAATGGAAGCACCTGTTGTGCCGATGAGGCTGGATAATAAGGCGCCGCAGGCTAGAAGGGTTGTTAAGATTTTCGTATTAGGTGCGGCTTTCATTCGAATTTGTATGCTGGTTGTAACTACGTATAAAGCGGCAATGGATAGAATAAGGGGTAGATACTGGTAGTATAAATGATGTGTTATCAGTTCTATCCCCTCTGTGAAAGGATAATAGGTGATGATCCAAAAAATTGTAAGAAATGATAATATGGTGAAAATAAAGCTTTGGTAGCGGGTCCAAAAGCGTTTAGCAATTAGAGGAAAAATGCTTATAGCCAAAAGAGTGCCAAAAAATGGCAGGCAAGTCCACAGGGGTTGCACGCGTGGGATTTAAGGTTATGAATAAGACTATGCTAGCACTGCGCAATCCTCCTTGCCCAGGGTTATAGGTATCCTCAATAAAGGGGGGCTAGAAGTTTTTACACATAATTTGATTCATAGATAATGATAAGTTTTTAACCATATATTAATCTGGGTTGTCTATATTAAATATGTAAGATGGCCGCACCTGGTGGGCAAGCGTTGCACGACACTTGGGCGATAGACCGGGTTAAGTTTTAGGACTTGATCTTTAAAGCCATCGGGCCTTAGGTTTGAAAATTGCTTACGTATACTAAGTGATTGTAGAACTTATGATTTGGTTTGAAAACCTGTCACAGCCTGTTTTGTAGCTATTTTTCATAGCGAACAATGGGATGAGTTACCGTCTTAACTTGTCAATAGGTGTTTTGGGAAAATTTTGATAATTTTTATGCGTATCGCGAAAAAACGATTTTTTTAGACTTTATTTCCGTAATCGTAATGATGGCTATTAGCTAATGCATTGTAATGCTCAGTGTTCACCGTGCAAGACACGCTTTGCTCTTCGGTCTTGCACGCTGTTCCCCCTTCGCTATTATTTATTCAACTAAGCTAAATAGCCCTCATCTGACCATTACGCCACCTTTTTCTGTTCAGGCGGTGGCGTACGCACCTCATAATCGACATCATGCTTTAATATGGCGTTGGCATGGATAGCCAGTTTATGCATAACTGCTGTTGAAGCTGCTTTTGATGGTTTTCCTTTGTTCAGCAACCTTTCATAAAATGCGCCCATTTCAGGATTGTGTTTTCGAGCCACTTGAGCACACATAAACAATGTGCGCCTTGCCTCAGGTCGTCCTCCATAAATATGCTCAGACATGTAGGTGGTGCCACTTTGTTTCGTATTTGGGCATAACCCAAATATCATCCCGAAATGCAACAACAACGAATTCCTTTTTGACACAATGTCTTATAAAACAATTTTGTATACGGACCTGTGGATTCAAATATAACAAAGACTTCTTCGGGCAATTGAGTGCAAAACATTTCAATACCTTCTTGGGTATTCTCAAAAGTAGCAAATTTCTTTTTCTGATGTGCCTTCTGTATTTGAT
>DAHXKW010000073.1 GCA_027366195.1 Alphaproteobacteria bacterium
TTTGCACACATTAATTTTAAATCATTTAAATTTACTTTGACAGCCCAATGGGATTAATCTCGCACCAACTTTAATAAAACTTATTACAGCAGATTTTTAATTGCAGCATCAGGAGCCTTGAGCGAACCTACAATCCCAAATATAAAAGGGTTAAGTAAATTTAACGGGCAATATTTTCACTCGGCAAACTGGAATCATGATATAAATCTTAAAAATAAAAAAGTCGCTGTCGTGGGAACCGGAGCATCGGCAATTCAATTTGCTCCCGAAATAGTTGACGATACAAAGGAGCTTCGAGTTTTTATGAGAACGGCACCATGGATACTTCCGCGTAGGGATCGCAAAGTTACGTATTTAGAGCAGATAATATTTAAAAAAGTCCCAGCCTTGCAGCTATTGGTGAGAGCAGTGGTGTTTTGGGCACGAGAAAGCTATCTGCTCGCATTTACTAAAAATAAACGTTTAATGAAAATTGCCGAAAAACTGGCAAAAAGACATTTAAATAGCCAAATTAAAAACGACGAAGTTAAATCAGCTTTATTGCCAAACTATGAAATGGGATGTAAAAGAATTTTATTGTCTAATAATTTTTATTCAATTTTTAATAGGGAAAACGTTAAGCTTGTAACATCGGGCATTAAAGAATTTAGCGAGACAACAATTGTTTGTGAAGACGGCGAGCAGTTTGATGCAGATGTTGTTATTTTTGGAACAGGGTTTAATGTTGTTGAAATGCCTGTGGCTAAATATATTATGGGCACAGACGGCAGTTCACTTTCCGAGTTGTGGCAGGGAAGTCCCAGGGCTTTATATGGCACAACTATCCAAAATTTTCCGAATCTTTTCTTACTAATGGGGCCAAATACCGGTCTGGGTCATAACTCAATGGTATATATGATTGAGTCGCAAATAAATTACGTTATTCAGGCAATGAAAGAACTCACAAAAAAACATAAAACATATTTAGTACCTAAAGCCGAAGCCGTAAGACGATTTACCGACTCGATGGATAGCCAATCTCAAAACACCGTATGGGTGAGCGGATGTGTTTCTTGGTATTTGGATAAACAGGGAAGAAATCCGACGTTGTGGCCCGATTTTAGCTGGAAATTCAGAAGCCAGACCCGAAGCATTAATGCCAAAGATTATATTTTTAAATAGTAAGTGATTTAACGATAGTTTCAACTAGAGAGTTAGTCTCTCAAAATGCGAGATTAATCCCATTGGGCTGTCAAAGTAAATTTAAATGATTTAAAATTAATGTGTGCAAAATAGGAAGTTAAGCTTTTGGCAGTACCTGTCAGTGGCACTGATAATAATAGTGCTCGGAATCGTTCATGCCAAGTTTATAGGTCATTATAGTTACTTTACGGAGCCAAGATTTGCTTGGGAAGTTTTCTATATTGCCGTCTCTGAATTTTTCATATATATTCTTAAGCCAACTTCTTCGACGGCGAGAATCTTTACCAATTTTGCATATGTCTTGATAGCACCCTTACTCTCGGCGCTTACAATTTCAGTATTTCAGTTAATCGTAGGCACACCTCTTCTGCCTAGATTTTTAACACTGAGCAGTTTGGTTTTTACTTTTGTGGATTTATTATTGTTTTGGCAATATTCGGTCAGGTTTCAAAAGAACTTTTTAGTAGATAAGATCTTGATATTGGGGGATGTTATAAGATCTGAAAGTTTATTATTTAAGTCATTTGAAAAAGAAAAGCCTTTTGAAATTTCCGAAGTTCTCCCATTGAATTCTACTTGTGAGCAAATAATAGGTATCTATAACAAAAATAAATTTAATGTTTTGGTAATGGACAGGCAATCTCAAACTGAACAAGAACATGTAAGCGCAGCTAAGAAATTACATGCTACGGGGGTTAGGATTAGAACTTTGACCATGTTTTTTGATGAATGGTTGGGTAAAATGCCGATAAGTGAACTTGAGCAAATCTCACTTCTTTTTGACATTACCGAAAATGTTTCTCCAACATATATGCGTGTTCGCCGTTTAATTGATATTATCGTTTCATTCGTAATGGGTATTGTATTACTAATATTAATTCCATTTGTGTTCGTATTAAATTTATTTGGCAACAGAGGACCGTTATTTTATTCACAAGTCAGAGTGGGTAAGGCAAATAAACCTTTTAAAATATATAAGTTTAGGACAATGATACCAAACACAAATGGTACCAGTGAAGAAAATTCGAGTCAGTGGACAAGTACAACTGATAGTCGAGTATCTTCAGTCGGTAAGTTAATGCGTATTCTCCACATCGATGAAATTCCCCAAGTTATTAACATTTTTAAAGGTGAGATGACCTTAGTCGGACCCCGGCCCGAACAACTGAAATACGTAGAGCAACTTGCCGAACATATTCCGTATTACGAAATGCGACATATAGTCACTCCGGGGATTACTGGCTGGGCACAAGTCAAGTATCATTATGGGGCATCAGTGGAGGATGCCATTCAAAAAATTCAGTACGAGTTTTACTATATCAGGCATCAAGGTCTATTATTAGATATTAAGATAGTTGCCAGAACGCTCCAAATTATATGGCGTGGTTTTGGAAGATGATTTGGAGTTCAGTTTTTGGATAAAGATACTTTGATTAAGAATCCGGCTAATAATACGGATGTTGATGAAAAATAAGGTGGTAAGAAACTATCAAAAAGAAATTGGTCCTTTATCGCAGTAACGGTATTTGTTCTTGTTGCTGTCGATTTACTGCTATTTTTGCCAATAGGTTTCGAATTTATATTTACATCTCACGTGGATCAAATATTTTTGTTCATAGCGGTGGGTTTTCCGTGTCTTATTTCAGAGCTAAAAAACCCCAGATACAGCAAAACTATTCTTTTTGCGATTGCATTTTTAATTTTTTCATGCTTTAGCGCAATCTTTTCAACTCAGGCCTGGGTATCATTTTTTGGAATGTATATTGAGGGTACGGGATGGTTGTTTTATTTGGCATGTATATGCGCATGGGCAGCAGGCATAAAGCTTGTAAAAGGTAATATTACCAAAGAAGCCCTGATGAATATATTAACTGTAGCGGCAATCGCTAATATATTGTTTTCACTAGTGCAGATAGAATTTTCAATACATAATATTGCATATAACGGTTTAATACAATTTGGCGATTTTTCGGCATCAGGAATTTTCGGCAATCCTGTATATTTTGCGGAATTTGTCACCGGTGTTTTGGTCATGACACTGTTTAGAAAAGATATTTCAAGTCGTGCAAAGATTATTATTTTATTTTTGAT
>DAHXKW010000075.1 GCA_027366195.1 Alphaproteobacteria bacterium
CCCAATGACGGATCCAAATCCACCAGAATTTTGTATGGCGTGGATTGAACTTAGAAAATCTTCATCTGATGTTTTTTCTCCCCCCGAAAAAAGGACTATTCTTTTTTTAGCAAAAGCACAGCGCAAAACATGTCTGATTCTATTTTCTAAAGAGGTAAGATCTACGTGCTGAAATTGTTTGATTAAATTTTTATTCCAAATTTTATCAGAAGGTAATTTCGCCTTAATAATGTGTGCACCTAGTAAGGAAGCTATGTGTATAGCATATCCTGTAAGATCGATACATATTTCGTCTATTTTTTGCATGTCAGGGCTTTTGGGATAAGACCAAATGATCACAACCAAACCTTTTGACTTAGCTTCCTTTGCAATCTCAGCAACTTCTTCATACATGGAATATGAATCTTCTGATCCGGGGTAAATTGTGAAGCCAATACCCGTACATCCTAAACGTACGGCATCATCGACAGAGGCTGTTATAGCTTGATAACGTTTTGCACTATCCTGGGGCATCATGTTATTGTTTGAATTTAATTTCAAAACTAAAGGTATTTTTCCTAGAAACTGATCAACAGATGCTTCAAGAATACCCAAAGGTGCGGCTAGCGCGTTTAGCCTACCACCACAGGCCAATTTGAAATGGAAAAAAGGATCAAAACCATGAGGAAATTCGCCAAACACTTGATCAGGGCCAATCTCGAACCCTTGATCGATTGAATACATAACGATTTTACCAGTATGTCTTAGTGCCCCATGTGTAAGGATTTTGTACAGGTTTTGTCGTACAGCAGGAATGTCTGATGAATAGTGATTAATGATTTTTTGTATAATCTGATTCATTTAAAAATTCGAGTACCTTCTATTATTCAGATGTAGCACAGTTTAGTCGGCAGGGAAAACGGAGTATCCGGCATTCTCAAGTGCTTGTCTGATTTGTTGACCATCCACAGGTTCAGCAAAACAATGTGTATGAGTTCCGTTATTATTTGATTTCTGAATGGTCCAGCAAAATGAAGATACTCCTTTTTCTCTCATTTTATTGGAGATGTCACCGTAACAGGCTAACGATTCTATGGTTGGGGTAAATATCAGTTCTGCTACCTGTTGTTCTGTTAGAGGTCTATTGTTTGCAAGACACTCTAAAAAGAGGTGAAGCACTTATGATCAAAAATTTATGTTCTTAAACAATATTATTTAATATTCGTTCTTGAAATACAAAAATATATAAAATTTTATAATAATTTAATCTTCTATTTTTGTAACATTTACTACATGCTCGTCTTTTTCAAGTCGCATGATTATGACACCTTGTGTGCGTCTTCCTGCAACGCGAATATCATTCACACCACAACGAAGCAGACGTCCTTTGTTTGTAATTAGCATAATGTGATCTTGTTCTTTTACTGGGAAAGCATTGGCAACTTTTCCAGTCTTAGATGATAGCAAAATAGCATTAGCACCCATCCCACCTCGGCCCGTGGTCCGATATTCATAACCTGAAGTGCGTTTACCATATCCGTGATCTGTAATAGTCAAAATAAATTGTTCATGATTCTGGAGTTCTAATAAACGTTCTTCCGATAATGTTCCTGATACATTTTCTTCTCCTTCGACATCGTGATCTGCACCTCGTGCGCGCAAATATAAAGCACGTTCTGTTGGATCAATATTAAATCCTTCTAAGATAGAGGCAGAAATGATTTGATCGTCATGCGCTAGTTTAATACCACGAACACCTGTTGATGTTCGTCCTGAAAAAATACGAACATCATTTACATCAAAGCGGATAAATAAACCTTTTCTGGTATTCAATAAAACAGTGTTATCATTTTGACACATTCTAACGGCTACTAGTGTTTCCCCATCCTCAAGGATCATGGCGCGTTTCCCATTGCTTTGAATTCGTTCAAAATCGCTTACGGAATTTCGGCGGACTTGGCCAGTTGATGTTACAAATAATAAGCTGCAGCTGTCGTCTATGTTCTTTGATACGTCAAGAATAGAAGTAACTTTTTCATCTTTGCTAATGGGAAGAAGGTTGACTATAGCGCGTCCTTTTGCTTGGGGTGTGCCTATGGGGATTTGATAAACAGGAATACGATAAACTTGCCCTTTGTTTGTAAAAAATAATAGTCGATCATGTGTATTTGCTACGATGATATCTTCAACATAATCCTCTTCTTTCATGGTCATGCCACTTCGGCCTTTTCCACCACGTAGTTGTGCCCTATAACTATCCAGTGGAACACGTTTTACATAACCAGAAAAGCTCATTGTAACGACCATTTCTTCAGAAGGAATTAGGTCTTCATCATCAAGTTCTTCTTCTACAGGTACAATCTCTGATCGACGCGGTGTTGGATATTCAGCTTTGATTTGCTTGAATTCTTCCACCATAATTGCTCTGATACGTTCGGGTCTGTTTAAGATATCCATGTAATCTTTAATGTTATTCATTGTGTTTTGGAGGTCGTTTTTGATTTCTTCTTGTTCCATTCCTGTTAGTTTGTGTAAACGTAAATCCAAAATAGCATTGGCCTGCATTTCAGATAAGCGATAGAGACTGCTTTGTTCAGTCTGAGCACCTTGCAACAAAGTCAAATAAGGTTTAATGTCTGTAGCATCCCAATTTTCTTGCATTAATTTTTCAAGCGCTGACTTGCGGTCAGCAGCCGATTTGATCATGGCAATGATTTGATCGATATGTGCCAAGGCAATGGCAAACCCTATCAATATATGCGCTTTTTCACGTGCCTTTTCTAAGAAAAACCTGGTACGTCTTACGATCACATCGTAGCGAAATTCAAGAAAGCAGGTGAGAGAAGCTTTTAATCCTAATGTTTGAGGAACACCTTTTACCAGCGCAAGAACATTTGCTGGAAAATTTGTTTGCAAAGGTGTGTTCTTATAAAGTTGGTTTAAAATAACTTGTCCATTACCGTCACGCTTAATTTCAACAACAATGCGGATACCCTGACGGTTAGATTCATCGCGAATTTCAGAAATCCCCTCAATGACTTTATCTCGACTGAGTTCACCAATTTTTTCAACCAGTTTTGCTTTGTTAACTTGATAAGGAATTTCTGTGATGATTATTGCTTCTTTATCACCTTTTAATTCTTCGATAATGGCTTTGCCGCGCATAATAATACTGCCACGTCCTGTCTTGAAAGCACTGAGAATACCCGATGTGCCTAATATTTGACCACCTGTTGGAAAATCAGGACCTTTTACGTATTCCATAATTTGGGCTAAATCCATTTCTGGATTTTCAATTAATGCACAACAGGCATCTAATAATTCACCCAGATTATGCGGTGGAATATTGGTTGCCATACCAACAGCGATACCGCTGGTACCATTCAGCAGCATATTGGGAACGCGGGTTGGTAAAACAGTGGGTTCTTGCAAAGATCCATCATAGTTTGGCCTGAACGCAACAGTATCACAGTCAAGATCGGCTAGGATTTCTTTAGATAATTTGGCCATACGGGCTTCTGTATAACGCATAGCAGCGGCAGCATCGCCATCGATCGAGCCAAAGTTACCCTGACCATCGATCAAGGTCATGCTCATACTAAAGTCTTGAGCCATACGAACCATAGTTTCATAGATGGCGCTATCACCGTGGGGATGATATTTACCCATGACTTCACCGACAATCAAAGCTGATTTTCGGTGTGGTTTTGTATGGTCAAACCCCAAACGTTTTAACACATATAAAATACGACGGTGTACAGTTTTAAAACCATCGCGTGCATCAGGGAGAGCGCGAGCCACAATCACGCTCATGGCATAGTCAAGATAGGACCGTCGCATCTCGTCTTCTAGAGGGATACGTTTTATATCATCGAATGCTGTTTGGGAAGACATATGATTATGAATCTATTGTATCTAGGGTAGTATACCATGTTTAGAAGGTGTTTAGCAGGCTCTTAGAATGCGATTTCGCGGTGAAGTTTTATGATGCTGAACATGTTGATGAATAATAGCAGACCACTGCAAAATGCCATGATTGTTTGTGGCGTTGAATTGTCGCAAAAGGAAAAAACTATTAAAGCAGGTAGAGCATAGAATGAATACACGATCTTTCCCCAACGCTCAGAAATAAAAGTAGCTGATTTATAGCCTATCGTTAAGAAACTAATAATCGTAGTAAAACCAGCTAAGAATAATAAAACAGCCATAAAATCTTTGGCATAGCGAAAATGCATATGAAATGTTTCGGTTACTAAAAAGTTATGAGGGCAACCTGTAGTCCAAACGCCAGAACATAAAACAACAAGAATACTTAAAGAGCAAATGAATGTATTGCTGAACAAACTGATCATTGAAAATTTTGCTTGCATGCGAGGATCTTGAGCGCTTGTTTCAGATTGAATCATAGAATCATATCCAACCCCAATATCGCCCGCATATACGGCACGTGATACACCTTCTTTCATGGTTATTAAAAATGAGCTTCCGATGAATCCCCCTACAGCGGCATGACCTGTGAAAGCACTTTGAAAAACCGTTGCTAAAAGGTGAGGGAGTTTTTCATAGCTAATCCCGATAACGTAAAGACATAAAACGATGTATATCAGCAAAAATATGGGCATAAGGACGGAACAAATATTGGCCAAACGACGTATGCCACCTATAGCTGAAAATATCGTAAGACCTAGCAAACTAAAAATAGCCGCAAATTTATTGATGGGATACGTTTGATAAACTGTCTCAGCCACAACAGAAAATTGATAAACCTCACATCCATAAATGCACATTAGTCCTGCAGCAAATTTTCCGAACAAAGGGGATTTAAAAGCATGTTGTGCCACGTACATAAAGCCACCGTTGTAAAAACCATCTGGTTTTTGAATGCGATATTTAATGCCAAGGAATATCTCACTGTATTTAACAAGCATGCCCATAAAAGATGCTAGCCACAACCAAAACAATACGCCAGGTCCTCCGATGGCAAATCCTGCAGCAACATTCACTATGTTGCCGATACCGATCGACCCTCCGACAGAAGCAAAGTATAACTTTAAAGGGTGGATTCCACCATGTCCTTTTGTTTCTGTATAAATTAAAAATGTTTTTACCTGCGTAAATATATGACGCAAAACGCGGAACTGAAATCCTTTGGTTAGGTAGGTTAGCCACGAACCAAAAGCAATTAAGAATGGTACGCCAATGTATTCCCAGTAAAACACATTGGCATTATTTAGCCATTCTACTAATGTCATATGCTCATAACCCACTATTATCCAGAAAAATAGGTGGAAAAAATGGTGCCCCCAGGGAGACTCGAACTCCCACACCAAAGGTAGTAGATTTTGAGTCTACCGCGTCTACCGATTCCGCCACAGGGGCCATAACGAGATAGTATCAAATTCAAAGATCCTGGGCAAATTTTATTATTCCTCTAGCCAAGATTGAGAGAGGCAACAGTATATTTTTTTGTCATCACTCTCAGTGTAGATTTTTCCATGAGTTAATTTATCTAAATTAAAGGGTTTTTGCTAGGTTTGTTTGTGTGCTAATTTAACGATCGTTTTGTGAGCGGATTTTCATCTGATTAGCTACTTGATTTTTTTTGTTCAAGACATTTTTTTTCTGCCAATTGAGCTAGGTGCCGACAATTTCGAAAAAGAGGGTGATATTTTTCTTTACAAGAGTCGAAAACGTCAGCAATACATCTCCAATCCGTACTTATTATCCCTGGGGATTCTTTTTTTATTGGAGCGCACTCATATTTTGGTGGGGGCTTTTTACGTATTTCAAAACCACATTCTTGCATTGCTCCAACCTTACGCCAACATCTACTGTCCATCACATCACCACTTTCATCTAATAATGCTAAACAAACATGAGGTGCAATATATGGTATAATAAACAAATGTTCATAACACTTGTTTATTGTATGGAAAGATTGAGGAATTGATTCACTTGTATTTGCTGCAGATAGTAAAAAAAATGTTAAGAAAAAAATAATTGACCTCCATCTATCAGATAATTTTATATGGATTAGGCTTTACCACAGACCAAACACTTCTTTCTTTTGTGTTTTTGGATTATTTCGTAATGACAAATGTCGCGAACCAGCAGTAATCATTTCTTGATTTGGATGCGATTTTATCAACTTTAAAATTTCTTCTTCACTGATGTGAAGTTGTTGCATACTCTGCAAAACTGGCGTGCTGAATAAAACATTCTCTCTTTCAATTGGTTGCGGAAGAGGAGGTCCGGTGTATCCATCACGCATCGAAATCAGACTGTACCATATAGCTGGCAATGAAAAAATCGATACCACCGATGTACACATAAATGGTCTTCGTTGAAAAGTCCTCATACAACGCGACACATAACCATTTAAATATGGTTTCTTATTTGTCACAATCTGACTTGAGTCAGTGCATGCACCAAGTAATAGCATGATTAAACAAAACATTTGATAAACCACAAAAATTACTACTGACCACAGTATAAGCTGTTTTCCCCTAAACCAAAAATATCAGATGAAAATCCGCTCACAAAACGACCGAGTATCTTGATATTAGGATCCGTTAGTTTTTAATTTTTATAATTGGATTGAAGT
>DAHXKW010000109.1 GCA_027366195.1 Alphaproteobacteria bacterium
TCGAAATTGCTGAGCGCTCTATGCAAATTGCTGCAAATATTTGTACGTATACAAATGATCAACTTTCAAGTCTTTGCTTAACTTATAACGACCAAGGCGAAATTTTAGACCTGAAAAGGAGGACAAAATAATGTCAACACAACTCACGCCTAAAGAATTAGTCACTGAACTAGACAAGTTTGTTATTGGTCATTATGATGCTAAAAAAGCTGTATCAGTTGCTTTACGTAACCGTTGGCGCCGTATGCAAATCAGTGATCCTCAGTTACAAGAAGAAATTTTACCTAAGAACATTTTATTAATTGGAACAACTGGCATTGGTAAAACAGAAATAGCAAGGCGTTTAGCGAAAATTGTCAATGCTCCTTTTATTAAAATAGAAGCTACGAAGTTTACAGAAGTCGGCTATGTAGGGCGAGATGTTGATCAAATTATCCGAGATTTAGTTGAGATTGCCATTCAACAGGTACGCAAAACCATGCGTGAAGGGTATGAAGAGGTTGCTCGGGATTTAGCTGTACAAAAAATGGTACGTATTATAAAATCCATGGGATTAAGTGAAAAAAGCGAATACGAAATCAAAAAAGAAATACTCAAAGGCGTGTGGGATGACGAAGAAATAGAAATTAATTTACCAGACAACTACGGCTATAATTCTTCTTTCGACTTTTCAGGAAGCAATAAAGTATTACAATTCGGAGAATGGCTTAACCGTACTTTCACAGACCGCTCTATGACCACATACATGACCGTCAAAGAAGCTTTGGAAAATTATGCAGATTATGAAGCTGATAAACTTCTTGATCAGAATGATGTCATCACTGAAGCTTTAAACAATGTTGAGCAAAATGGCATCGTTTTTTTAGATGAAATCGATAAAATTTGTGTTGGCAGCCATGTTAAACATTCAAATTCAGAAGTGTCACGTGAGGGTGTTCAAAGAGATCTCTTACCTCTTGTAGAAGGCACCGTTATCAATACCAAATACGGAAACATCAAAACAGATCACATTCTGTTCATTGCATCGGGTGCATTTTATATGTCTAAACCTACAGACTTATTACCAGAATTACAGGGTCGTTTCCCTATTCGTGTTGAAATGCAACCTCTTACTGAAACAGACTTTGTAGAAATTCTTCAGTCAACCGAATCTAGCCTACTGAAACAAATTTCAGCCTTGTTAGCAACAGAGAATGTTAAAATCAGCTTTACAAAAGATGCTATAACGACATTGGCACAACACGCTGTAAAAATTAACAAAGAACAAGAAAACATAGGTGCCAGACGTTTACACACCTTACTTGAACGCGTCGTTGAAGAGGTTTCTTTTGAAGCATCTGAGTTAAATGGCCAGGAAATTATTATTGATGGAACTTACGTGAATAACAAAATCGGAGATCTTATTAATTCTCCTGACCTAATGAGGTTTATCTTATAACCCCTATTTTTATTTTTTTTGCTTACGAGTCTTTTTATCCTCAATTGCATAATTCATCTCTTGATCTAAAATATGTATTAATCTCTCAGTCGCATTAGGAACCGCCAAAGCTTTGATATGTTTTGCGAGTTGGATTAATATCTCTGGATCAGATATCAACTTGTTCAATACATTTGTCAGATTACGCATTGTGAAATCATATTCACGCATTAATATACACGCATGGCGGTCGGCTAAATAGGTTGCATTATATAGTTGATCCCCCTCAAGAGATGCACCATAAGGCACAAAAATAACAGGACGCCCCATTAAACATAATTCAGATATTGTAGATGCCCCAGCCCGTGCAATAACAAGGTGTGACTGATTATAGAGGGAAGCTAAATCATGGAAAAAATCCTTGAGTATAACCGTACCTTTGAACTCTGAATAAATTTTTTTTACGTGCTCATAATCTTCTGGTCTAACATGTTGGTGAACAATAAGCTTAGCCTGTACATCTTCCGGTAAATGCATAACAGCTCTTGGAACAATCTGAGAGAAAATCCGACTTCCTTGACTTCCTCCAATTACGGTCAGGTTGAAATTACTCTTTGGTAAAGACTGATAAGCCTTACTCTTAATAAATACATTACGGGAAGGATTGCCAGTCCAAATTACTTTAGAGGATGCGGGAACTTTTGTTTTTTCAAATGAACATGCAACTCTCTTAACAATACGCATAAGGTAACGATTTGCTCGTCCCAAAATAGCATTTTGTTCATGAATAATGGTGGGAATCCCCAATAGTCGGGCCGCCAAAAGTGGCGGAATAGTAACATAGCTTCCAAAACCAACTACGATATCTGGCTTCAAAGTGCATAACAAATGATACGATTGATAGGTTTCTTGCAACATTGTGTATATAAAACGCATTTTATTACCTAGTCCAGGGTTAGAATAGCGTTTCATATATAAAACGTACTTCTTATCACTATCGTCGAAAAAATGACTCCCTCTCTGGTCAGTAATATAAATTACCTCATCCCCACGCTCTTTTAGCGCCGCTCCCACACTTTGTGCTGGGAAAACGTGCCCTCCTGTACCCCCTGCCACTAGGATAATTGTTTTCACAAAACACCTCCACCGCCAGGCATATCTTTTTTAGTTAAAGCGAGTAAAATCCCACAAGATAAGCCCAAAGCCAGTAAGGACGAACCTCCATAACTAATAAAAGGCAATGTCATACCTTTTGTTGGAATCATGCCTAAAGAAGAAGCCACATTAATCAAAGTTTGCATAGATAACTGGGCCAACAACCCACTTGCCGTAATCATTGCAAAGAAACTTTGCGTATTCATAATACGAACTGTTGAACGAATAAGAAAAGCCATATAAAGAGCAACGATTACCATACAAAATATTATTCCAAATTCTTCCCCAATAACCGCAAAAATAAAATCCGCATGGGCATCTGGTACATATTTTTTAATAACCCCTTCCCCAGGACCGACTCCTGTTAATCCACCTTTTGCAATGGCTTGCAGAGATTTCATAACTTGGTATTGTTCATTTTGCTGCGACAAAAACATATGAATTCGGTAGGAAACGTGTGGAAACAAAAAATAGACAGGCAGGAAAACAATAGGAATAAGTCCAAACAAAACAGCAATCCATACATACGACAGACCTGCTACAAAAATCTGGACAAGCCAAGACCCTGTCATAATAACAGTCATCCCTAAATCTGGCTGCATCATAAGGCAAACCACAAGAAACACAAGTAAACCAATAGAAAATATTAACCCAGGATATGTCTCTGGATCCTGTTGTTGCTTAGCTAAAAACCAACCTGTTGTCACAGCAAAAAGAGGTTTGATAAACTCAGAAACTTGCACTGAAGTGCCAAAAAATGTAATCCAGCGCTTTGCCCCTTTTATTTCTAATCCCATAAACGGCGTGGCCGTTAACAACGTAATAGCTAATATAAGTAAGACAAAACTAAGTTTTCTAATTTGAATATGATTGCACAGAGAAACACTAATCATAAGTAAAAACGAGGGCGCCAAATAAAGCAAATGTCGCTTTACAAAATAAAATTTTGGCAAACCGAATTGAACAGCCAATGGGGGGGAAGCTGAAAAAGATAGAATTACACCGATAACAATGATTGTAAAAAGCAAAAGAAACATGCTTCGGTCAATTGACCACCACCATTGCCCCAGGATACTTCTATCATTCCGCGCAAACATCAACAACTACCTCATCAAGTCTTTGACAAATATCACGCATATATCGCGGCATTGTCGAATCGTTATGACGCATACGCGTATCAATAGGTATAATACCTAAAAAAGGAATACCAACCTGTTCAGCAAAAGTTTCCACCGTATCTCTATTGAAGATAGAAGAATCATGATTGCAATGCTTACATTTAAAATAGCTCATATTTTCAATAATTCCGACAATAGGAATCTCAATACGCCTTAGCATGTGGATAGTTCGCTCAACATCTGCTAAGGACAACAAATCAGGCGTTGAAACCAATAAGGCATGATCCGGCTTAACCATCTTTAAAAAAGATAAGTGCGTATCATTCGTACCAGGGGGCATATCGACAATAAGGTAATCAAGTAATTCTTCTGGACTACCCCATGCCACATCAAAAAGCATTTGTTTCAAAGCGTGTTGTACCATAGGTCCTCGAAGTGCAATAGAAGCACCCTGCGGAACAAGCAGCCCCAAAGACATAAATACGCCCTTTAAATTCTTTGAGTCATTCATCCAATAGATATCGTTAGGAACAATTTTTTCAAGCTCCGTGTTAATTGAAGGCCTTTGATAGCTTTGCACCATCTGAGGAACTGAAGGACCTGAGATATCTGCATCCAACAACCCCACACGGAAACCATATCGCGCTAATTCCTTCCCTAAATGAAAGGAAATCGTGGATTTACCAACCCCACCCTTGCCTGCCATAACTGCAATAATCTTCTTAACGTAGGGAATCTTATTAAATACGGTTGTAATAGATATATGAATTTCTCGATCTAGATCTGCCAAAATCTTTTTGATTTCTTGCTCTAAATCTTTCAGATCAGCATGTGGCCCTTTTTCTAAAGTGATCCGTATATTTGCCTCATCTGTAAATACACCAGATACCAAGCCAGAATCTATTAAATTTTGACCTTGGTAAACAAGTGTTTTTAATCTGTCCGTTACGACATCCATGAGGAAAATATTGTATGGGCTTTCACTTATGTAGTTATGTTATCACAAAATTATATCATTTTGCACCAAAGCAGAGAGGGATACCCATTGCGCCTTACATAAAAGATGAATTAGTATAAGGTCAGAAGAGATCTTTGGATTCGTGTAAGTGAGCCGCTCTTCTAACAATCTCCCCCGCATACCGGGTACGGTTATATCCTTGGGGTGGGCTATGATGTGTAGCTCGGCATCTTATATCATGATACTTGGAATTTTCGGCGTTTATTTGAAAACACTTGGACATACGCAGGTTTCAATAGGATTTTTAGAAGGTTTGTTTGAAGCCATTTCATTTTGCGTGAAACTTTGCTCTGGACTGCTAAGTGATATTTTACGCACAAGGAAAGGATTGATCGTTATCGGCTATGCCTTCTTATTTATTTCTCCGCCAACAGTTGCCCTTTCCACCTCTACTTTAGGTGCTGTTTTTGGCAGAGCACTTAACCGCATCGGAAATGGCATTTGGTCCGTCCCAAGAGATGCGCTAGTAGGCGATATAGCCCCCAAAAAAATGCGCGGGCAATGTTTCGGTCTTAAACGTTCTATGGGAACTATAGGATGCATTTTAGGAGGGGTAATAGCCTTTGTGGCTATGCATTATTTCCACTTTGGTTTTAAGGCGATTTTTGCTTTAGCAGGTATATCGGTCGCAATAGGTTTAGCCATCGTTATTGTAAGTGTGCAAGATTCTAATTCTGACCCAGCAATAGAAAAACGCCAAAAATTTAAACTATCAGATCTACGTGACTTAGGATGGGATTATGCCCTGATTATGTGCATAGCTGTTGTATTTTGGCTGTCGCGTATTGAGGAAGGTTTTATGCCCTTGTATGCTCATTTGCACTTTAACTTACCCTATTCTCATATCCCCCTCATTATGACAGTTTATAACATCACATATACTCTATCTTCTTATCCCATAGGCGTTTTGGCTGATCGAACAAATCGGATGGTATTTTTAGGCATAGGAATCGTCATATTAATTTTGGCTGACTTCAGCTTTTTCATGGCTACCTCTCTTGTACATTTTTGGCTTGGTGTAATTCTATGGGGCGCACAAATGGGAATTGCTATGAATACCTTTACCACTCTGATTGTTGATGTCACACCAAAAAAGCTACACGGCACTGCATTTGGTTGTTACTACATCATTTGCGCCGTGTGTGTAATTATATCCAACAGTGCTGCTGGTTACGTTGCCGAAACCTGGGGGAATCACTATGCATACCTCGCTAGTGGTTGCGCTGCCTCTTTATCTCTAATCATTTTGATGCTAGTAATGAAATATCGAAAAATATCTGCCACTTATTAAAATGCGCGCTCCAACAGCAACGACCTTATTGATGCCTAAAGCAACGGCATTGTGGCTCATTCAAAACACGAGTCTTACCTTCGATCAAATTGCCGATTTTTGTTGCTTGCATGTATTAGAGATACAAAATTTAGCAGATGCGCCCGAAGCAACTTTACGCCCATTTGATCCCATTGCTTCTTCGCAATTAACACTAAGCGAAATTAAGCGGTGTGAAGAAAACCCTAAAGAAAAATTAAAAATAACGGTATTACCTTTAGCTGAAGACTATACAAAAAAGAAATCACGCACACATTATATCCCTTTAATTAAGCGAGGCCTAAGACCTTCAGCTATTGCCTGGATTGTAAGCAAATACCCAGAACTACCTGACCGAGTCATTATAAGTTTAGTAGGTACAACAGTACGAATGATTGAATCTATACGAGATCCAGATTATCGCAAAGCAAAAAACATTAAACCAGAAAGCCCTGTAATCAGTGGCCTTTGCACACAAGAAGAATTCGACATTGCCGTCGCTCCCTATATAAAATCCGAGAAATGAAAATTAGTCACTAAGAGCCTTTTTTATCACATCTGTATTATGGTGAATCATATCAATGTAGGTGGGGCATGGCCCGTCTGGTTCTGATAAGCTATCAGCATATAAAACCCCACCTATCCTCGTATTCGTTTCTTGCGCCAATTGTTTCACAGCAGCGCTATTCGATAAATTTTCTAAGAACAAGGCCCTAACCCCCCGTTCTTTTATGACTCTTACTAAATTTGCCATACGAACAGCCGAAATCTCTTCTTCCGTACTAATTCCTTGTGGGGAGACAAATTGTATTCCATATGTTTTACCATAATACCAAAAGGCATCATGTGTCGTAATAGCTGTTCGATTTTTAAGATCTTTAAACTGATCCAGTACCCATTGATTTAAAATCATTAGTTCTTTTATAAGACTTTGGTAATTTTTTTCGATAATCTCTGCAAATTGAGAATAAACTTTTTTAAAACCAATACGCATATTGGTCACATAAACCATTGCATTCTTCACATCATGCCAAGCATGCGGATCAAACAAATCTGGATTGTTGACTCGTCTCAAAGGAATAACTCCTTTTGAAGCAACAACCAATTCTCCTTTCACATGCTCTTTACAGGCTTTAAACCAATGTTCAAAATCCAAACCATTAATCACGGTGACATCTGCATTTTTAAACAACACAAAAATCTTAGGGTGTGGATGGAAACTATGAGGATCTTGATTACAATCAATAAGCGTATGAATTTTAACTTCCGGAACACCTTGCAACAACTGCTTTGCGAAATCTTCTAATATCGTAAAAACAACCACAACGTTTTTTTGCTTAGGGTTTGCGGCAAAATAATTAGGAGATCGAAATCCTAAAAATATAATACACACAACAACAATACTTAAAAAAATAAAAAATCTACTGATACGCACTAAAAACCCTCTCTTAATATCCTTTCTATGGTGTCTAAAGTTTCATTAAAAGTCAAAAGGCGTGTTATATTTACGTTAGAAAAGACGGTAGGCAAAGCGACATATGCTGCAAAAAAAGTTACGCAAATTATGTGAAAAAACATACCTTTACCGTCTTAGTCTTATTGGCAAAGAAGACCTAACCCTTAATAATTTATTTCCAGATCCTTGGCCACCCCAAGTTACCTTAGACATTAACCAATTAAGAACCCTTTTAAACCACCAACAAGATGCTTTTTGGGATATTCCTTACTTTGCCAGTTTTGAATGGATTCGCGATTTAAAAACAAGCCAAGACCTATCTATTCGGTCTCACATCAGAGATATCATATTGTTTTGGATTTATTCCAACCAACGTTTTTTTTCCTTATCTTGGTCTCGCTTGCCTTGGCGCCCAGACATTGTTGGCCTTAGAATATGGAACACTTTAGCTTTATTTGATTTTTACGGAACCAGCGGACCTGAAAATTTTAAACAAACTGTAATTAAAAGTGTTACCCAGCAATACAAACAACTAACGCGCAGCTGGAATGACTTTGACGATCCTCTTATCCAGTTTAAAGCCATTAAGGGCATCATAGGCTTTTTATGTTCAACTAAAAGGATATCTTATCAGAGCGTAGATTACTGGCAAGAACAATTAATGCATGCAATTGAAAAACAAATCTTAGCAGATGGTGGGCATAAAAGCCGCAATCCTAGAATTTTACTATTCTTTTTACGTGACTTGATTGATATCCGCGGTATATTAACAAAACATAATATTGATGCCCAAGAAATATCCAAAATAATCAACCAAGTGGCGCCTGTTGTACGTTTGTTCCGCCATGGAGACGGACGATTAGCTCAATTTAATGGCTTTAAACTGGATAAGAGGATCGTCAAAGTCATTCCAGCTGCGCGTTAGTTGTTTGTAT
>DAHXKW010000079.1 GCA_027366195.1 Alphaproteobacteria bacterium
CCTTATGATGTGCAGTGGAAGTCAGACGTGAATGCATACTTAAAGATCAATCAGGAATACGAACAATTGGGTTATATGATTGTTTCGCCCGATTATGAATACGCATTGGTATTGGGTCAAGGCTATCACATGCAAGTTAGCTACTTTGTCAAAGCGTTTAATCCAGCTCAAACACCGCTTACCCTACGAGGGAGTAAAGTCGTAGATCACAGTCTTGCACCTTACGTGTTTTTATACGTGTACAAGCATATATTCAGTATTCCAAAAAATCTAGGGATTTATAGTAGCTATACATCACCATACAAAAATGAAGCAATCGATAACCAGCAACTAATAAATTGGTTACAATCCTTTAAACATAATCATCCTGGCAAACTGTCAGTGTATTTTCAATCCAAAAATCTTATCGTATATAAAATTGGGATTAATTTTTAAGCGTTAACACTTGTTATATAAGTTATTATTTTAGTTGTGCTATCTATTAGGTTCTATTATAATAACGGCAAACAGTAAGATATGATTTTGTATATTGGGTTAAAGGTGGAAGAAATATGAAAATAAAAAGAAATCAATTGGGGAAATTTATTCTTATTGCTCTGCTAGCCGTCGCATCGACAGGATTTGTTTCGCTTCACGCATTTGCTGACAGTAGCGGAAAAGGAAATGGTGGAAACGGACAAGGAAATGGTAATGGAAATGGTACGACCCATACTGATAAGGGGAAAGGCAATAATGGACAAGATAATGGCAATGGTGGTAATAAGACAACACAAGTACCCGAAACTCCATATGCAATGATCCTTCCAATAGCTGCAGTTGGTGTTGTCTACTTGGTATTAAACAAGAAAAAGCGTAAGGCTGTGTAAATATTGGTCGAAATAAGAGAAATTAATCGGTTCATGAATCGCAGGGTGCTGTTATGGTTGGTAACCAGTATTGTGCCTGTGATCCCTTTCCTCATACCCTTGTTCCGTCAAGCCTTTGCTGATACGCCTATTGCCTATTTAATATGGATACCTATTGTCGCCTTTGGTTGGTCAATTCGAAAACTATCATACACAGAAGAAAATACAAAAAAAACGAACGATCGCTATCGGTGGATGGGGATTTTTTTGTCTATTGGCACTGCTCTAATATGGATGGTGGGTGCCTATTATTTTGGCAATTTCTTTTTTCAATTTACATTTGGGCTTTTATTGTGGGGACTTTGGTCGATTTCCAGTGCTCTCGTATATTGGGGGGGGAAGGCTGTATCTGCTATTACTTTTCCTATGTTATATCTTACTCTTGGGTGGCCACCCATCTATATGACGTTGATTGATTGGGTCAATCCTATATTGTCCAATTTGGCGTTACGTCTCCTTCTGAGCTTCACAACGCTTGAAACGTGGATACAATTTAAGGGAACAGATATTTTTTCTGTGGTTAGTCGAATTGGTAAACCGGTACTCATTTCTGTGACCTATGGATGCAGTGGATCGGATAGTGTGCTTACCATACTTGTTTTATTTCCAGTATTATTTCTTTTGATGAGAGGGAATGCACTTCTGAAAATTGGGCTTCTGATTGCGGGTTGTCTAGCAGTATTTATATTGAACATAATTAGAATTTTTCTAATTATTTTTGCACTTCATTGGATTGGATATGATTTTGCTTTTTATGTGGTTCATCCATTGTTGGGAACAGTATTTTTCGTGATGGTGATCTTCATAATAGCGTTGTTTGGATTGCGAGCACCTCTGACAACGGCACCTCCCAAACCTGCCAAAATGAGTGTACTGCCATCGCATTGGTTTTCTCGTTTATTGATTGCTACTTCTATATTGGTTACCATCGTGCTCATCCCGTTTTACTGGCACCTCAATCTCATTCCTATCAGCCCCTTGCTTCTTAATTCTTTATCAATTTTATAAAAAATTATTTTCTGAACAGGAAGAGAGGGAGAGTTTTGAAGTGTGATGTGGCAATCATTGGAGCGGGACCTGCAGGACTTACCGCAGGTTATGAGTTAGTTAAAAATGGAAAGTCTGTAATTGTTCTCGAACAAGATGCAGAAAAAGTGGGTGGAATATCGCGAACAGTTGATTACAAAGGATTTAAGTTTGATATTGGAGGCCATCGTTTTTTTTCCAAGAGCAATGAAGTTGAGGACCTTTGGACAGAACTGTTAGGGAAGGACATGCTGGTTAGAAACAGACTTTCAAGAATTTATTATAATGGAAAATTCTATAATTATCCACTGAAACCTATTAATGCCTTCATGAACTTGGGGTTTATGAATACGCTATGGTGCGTGATGGACTATGGCCGCTCAAAACTTTTCCCAAGAAAACATGAGAGGTCTTTGGAAGATTGGGTAATTAATCACTTTGGTAAACGCCTATATCGTATATTTTTTAAAACATATACAGAAAAAGTATGGGGTATTCCTTGCGATCAAATTAGTACGGATTGGGCTGCCCAAAGGATCAAGGGTTTGTCTCTTTGGAGGGCTATATTCCATGCTTTTAAACCGCAGAATTCTTCGAATAAAGAGGCCGCCATAAAAACGTTAATTGATCAGTTCCGCTACCCAAAATTTGGTCCAGGCATGATGTGGGAGGAAGCGGCTAGACGGATTCAATCTGTCGAGGACAGTGAAGTGCGGTTGAACGAGAAGGTAGATCGCATACAACATTCTTCCGGGAAAGTTTTGGCAGTGCAAACTAGTAATGCAAATGGGACTCGCCATCATCAGGAAGCTGATCATTTTATATCCACAATGCCCTTAAGGTCGCTTGTCAGAGCCTTGGATCCAAGTCCTCCTAAAGCTGTTTTTGAAGCTGGTGAAGCATTAAACTATAGGGATTTTATTACTGTCGCGTTAATTATTGATCATCCTCACTCATTTCCTGATAATTGGATATATATTCACGACCCTGCTGTAAAGGTAGGGAGAATTCAGAATTTTAAAAATTGGAGCCCTCATATGGTGCCGAATGATCTTCAAACGTGTCTTGGTCTTGAGTACTTTTGTTTTGAAGGGGACGGGTTGTGGCAAATGACAGATGAAGAACTTATTGATCTAGGCAGTCGTGAACTGAAGGCTATTGGGATATTGAATAATGCAAGTGTAGTAGATGGCACTGTTGTAAGGGTGCCTAAAGCATATCCAGTATATGATGATGGGTATAAAATGCATATTCAAACGATACTCGATTATTTACGAGAGGAGTTGGCTAATCTACAGGTCATTGGACGAAACGGAATGCATCGATACAATAATCAAGACCATGCAATGATGACTGGATTATTGGCAGCCAGAAACATTTTGGGCCAACACTATGATTTATGGAGTGTGAATGAGGATGCGGAGTATCTCGAGGAAATTGGAAAAGATCGCATGGTTCCTCGGAAACTAAATGAAGGCCTTGTGTGAACCTCTAGATACAGTTCAAACCAATAATTGGATTAGCAGCTTGATGTATTAGTATTGAAAATCGTGATGATGCGCAAATTCGTTTTGGATAAAATCAATAAACGTCTTGGTGACAAAGGACAGGTAGGTGTTTTTTCGCCAGATTAGTGCCAGATCCCAAGGAATAGGAGTCTCAATA
>DAHXKW010000088.1 GCA_027366195.1 Alphaproteobacteria bacterium
GGATAAAGCCTTAGGCGGTGATGTTGGCGACAATATGGAAGAAGTTGTTTATGAGGGGTATGGTCCAGGGGGGACGGCAATTATTGTGGAAACGCTAACAGACAATCGGAATCGCACTGCATCTGAGGTGCGTACACCATTTACGAAATTTGGTGGAAATCTCGGTGAAACGGGAAGTGTTTCATACTTGTTTGATCACGTAGGTTTTGTTAGCTATCCAAAAACACGTGTGTCATTTGATGATGCATTTGAATTTGGCGCAGATCACGGCGCTGAAGACGTTGAAGATGAGGATACGTATATACGGTTTGTTACTTCCAAAGAAAATTTTGCAACGCTTAGGGATGTCTGTATTGAGCGTTTTGGTGATCCTGAGGATCAAGGACTGGTTTGGTTACCAAAAACAACTGTTGCAATTCCCGCCGATAAGATCGAGCAGTTTGAAAAACTGCTCTCGAAATTGGAAGAGTTGGATGATGTGCAAGAAGTTTATGCTAATAATACCTAATATTTAGGGGGGAATCATGAACCGAAAACCTCGTAAAATCTCCACTTTTGATACACGTTTTCTGATTTTCACAGTTTTTGCTTTTAGTTTTTATCATTATAGTGTTTCCTTTGTTTTGCCCGATGCAGAATATATTTTACGCGCTCCTTATATCACCGTTGTAAATTTATTTGATCGGATTTTGAATATTTTTCCTAATCGAAAACCGGTTCAGCAAGCTATAGAAGCACCTACTTTTTTAAAAAGATATTTACCAAGTGAAAATGTCCCCGTTTTGCAATATGTTGATACTGGCTATGTTCGATACTTATTGATTCCTCAAAAGAAATTTAAAAAAAATGATGTCGTGGTTTTTAATAACTGCTTAATTGGACGCGTTTCAATGACAGGGGTTTACGTTGCGCGTGTTCAATTGATTACAGATCCGGCGCACTATCTCCCTGTTGTTTGTTGTGGCGTAAATGCTATGAGCGTTGGCAAAGATGGCAATACGGTAGAAATAATCCGATTTCAAAAACCTTTAATAAGTTGTGCTAATGATGATGGCTTGGTCTATACATCAGGGGTTGATGGAATATACCCGAGAAATTTGATTGTTGGTAAAGTTGATAAAATAAAAAAATCAGTGGTTTTGGCCCGTAGTATTTTAGATTTTAACCATATTGATTATGTCGAAGTCCTATCTTTCGAGCATTTACGATGAGAGTTGTGGATCCAATAATTCGCAACATGCAAAAATTCGGAACACTGAAAGATGAAGAGCGAATTCAAAAAGCTTATAAATTTGCAGAAAAAGCACATGAAAACCAGAAAAGATTATCAGGTGAGCCCTACATAACGCATCCTTTTTCTGTTGCTTTACAACTTGCTCAGCTGAAGCAAGATGAAGATACAGTTATTGCAGGCCTATTACATGATGTGCTTGAAGATACACATGTATCTGCTCGTGAAATTTACCAATGTTTTGGAGATACGGTATTAACACTAGTTAAAGGTGTTACTAATGTTCATTATTTTTATGATCAAGAAAATCAGCTTCTTGAAAAGAACTTAAAAAAATTTTTTCAATCTGTACGTTTTGATATACGGATTTTGTATATTCGTCTAATTGATCGTTTGCATAATATGCAGACTTTGAATTATTACACTAATGAAGAAAAGCAAAAGCGCAAAGCCATGGAAACTTATACTATTTATTTGCCTCTTGTCGATTATGCTGGTTTATTTAGTATCAAGAATGAATTAAGCGATCTTTGTGTACGTTATCTTGATTTTCAAACGTATACGTACATTAAGGAGAAGCTTAAAGGACAATATAACAGTGTTAATACAGATATTGATGCTATCATATGTTTGCTTGAATATTTGCTTGATAATAATGGGTTTATGGGCAGGGTTTTGGGTAGATTAAAAACTGTTTCATCAGTGTTCGAGAAGATGAAGCAAAAAGTTGTTGATTTTAATCAACTTTCAGACATCATAGGTTTTCGTGTTTTGGTGGATACGGTCCAAGAGTGTTACCAGGTTCAGCGTCTTTTAGCTTCAGAATTAAAGATTATCCCTGGATCCTTTAAAGATTATATTCGTGTTCCAAAGCATAATTGTTATCAGTCTCTACATTGTGTTTTTTCGTTGCCCCCTTATGAGCATATCGAAATCCAGATCCGCACTTATGAGATGAATGAATTAGCAGAAAATGGAACGGCGCACCATGTCTTATACAAACAAGAACAAATGACGAAACGAAATCCATTATTAACAAAAATTTTGCAACATGCGGTTCCAAATGTTGCCAAGGTTTTAAAGGATGAGAATCAAGAATCTCATGGTTATATATATTGTTTTACTCCTCAGGGAGACGCTATTTTTTTGCCGTCTAATAGTACATGTTTAGATTTTGCTATCAAACTACACTCTGACTTCAAATCGCAAGCGACACATGCCTTAATCAACGGTGAAGAGGTAAGTTTGGAAACATCTATTAAAACAGGTGATGAAATTTACATTTATACTCATCCAGAAAAAGCCAAGATTGCATGAGTTTTTTTGTTGATACAGTATCAGGCGAAATAGGTTTTTATATTCAAACAGTTCCTAATGCTTCGCAGAATAGAGTCGTGGCTATTAGTGAATATCAAGGGCGTCTAGCACTAAAAGTTGCCGTAGCAGAATCGCCTGTAGATCATAAAGCGAATAAAGAGTTGATAAAGTACCTTGTTGAATACTTTGATGTTCCCAAAAGCTCAATAAGTTTATTAAAGGGGCATACCAGTCGCCTTAAGCTGGTTTCATTTAAATTTTCTCAAGATGCTATTGCTCAGAAATTAAGAAATAAAGGATGGGTTTTTATTTAAAGTTTAATTTGTTAGAAAAATTTGTTTGTTTTACAATAATTTGAAGGGTTTGTTCTGAATAAGATTTGCGTGTTTCATTGTAATGGGTACCTATGAATTGGGGCGGTATTTGGACATTTTTTAAAAATATAGAGCCCTATTACTCATGGTTTCTTCTGTCCATTATTATAGTGATTGTTTTTCTTATTGTGTTTTTATTGATTTCGTATTTTATCAAACCTAAAAATTTACCAAAAGAAATTACGGATACACCTAAGCCCGGCACGAAATCTGTTGACCATAGGTTTGACTTGCCTCCCTATTTACTAGGATTGTCAGAATTTTTATCATTTTTTAAACGCGGAGATTTCGCGAAGAGCTTTTTTTCAGCCAACCAATTTTTAAGGCGCTTGTTTCCAGGAATCAATTATAAGTATGCTGTTCCTTGGTTTGTATTATTAGGACCAGAACAGTCTGGTAAAACTATTCTTGCCAAACATCTTGAGCATATTATAGGTTCCGCTACGCCTGATTTTCCTCAGTTGTTCCCAAGACAAGATTGTACATATAGTTTTTTTAATAATGCCGTTGTTTGTAATTTAGCAGGTGAATATTTTTCACATGCTGATAAGATTGATTCTAATGATAATGGATGGCGTACATTTTTAACCTTACTAAGTCGTTACAGAGAACGGACACCTTTAAATGGAATTGTCCTAACAGTTCCAGTGAAAGAGTTATTAAATAGTGATAAAAAAACGATTACAGAACGAGCTAAATTTTATCATAAGCAAATTGGATCATTGCAGAGTTATTTAAATATCCGCCTTCCTGTTTATATAGTTATCACCCAGATTGATCAGTTGCCTGGTTTTAAACAATTTGCGGAGCATTTGCCTGAAAAATTTCATCAAAACATTTTAGGTTGGAGCGCGCCCTATGAGTATTCAATCCTCTATAGCAGTAAGTGGTGTGATGATGCTTTCGAATACTTGGACCAATATCTTAAAAAGCTTGTTTTTGAATTAGCCACTTATGCATCTGGTTGGGATCATAATGGTGGTTTATATGTGTTTTGGAAAGAGTTGATTCAATTAAAGGATAATTTAAAAATATATTGTGACAAAATTTTTATTCCACACATATATAAAAGTAAACCTTGCTTAAGAGGTATTTATTTTACGGGTGAATATAATGATAATCTTTTATTCATTCAGCAGCTGTTTGAAGATAAGATTTTTAAAGAAGGCAATTTAGTTGAGCCGATTCAAACTTTACTAACTACTTATCATGCCAAGTTTTTGCAATATGGACTATTGGCGACTATGGCGTGGTTTGTTCTTTTTGGGGCACAAGCGTTGATTCGTTTTCAAAAAGAACGCAGTGAAGTTCTTCCTATAATTTATAAAATGAATCAGTTATTTGATCGCATGCAAAATTTGCCTATTACTGATGATGCAGGCATGTCTTTGATTTATGAAGAAACTATTCAACAATTGTCTTTGTTGTCTCATGTAAATAAAAATAAGTTATTTTTTTCATGGGCTATCCCAGCAACGTGGGTTTCGCCTTTTAGAAACAATGTGAATCATACTTTACATAGAACGGCTCAGCTTATTTTAGTGCGATCACTTTATTATGCTTTACTACTAAAAGTTAAAGAGTTAGTTCATTTAAGGCCAGCTAAAGATGACGCGGCGCAAAATATAGGTCAGTTACTAATTCCTGAAAGTAGCCCGGAATTTAAATTAGTTAATCGTTTCGTTACGAGCTTGAAAGAGTTGCAAGACAATATTGAAAAATTCAATCAACTACAAAATTATCATGATCCAAAGGTTTTGGATGATTTGATGAAATATATTTTTAAAACTAGGCTGCCGGAGCATGTTTATCATAGTTATATACAAATTGAGCCTTTTTTGTTCAATAGGCTATTTCCGCCTATTGATTTGCATGTATATGCTAAAACCTTACACCGTACTATAGGCGTTTTATATCAAAATTTTTATAATGCATTGTTTGATGAAAACACGATCGGCAGCTTACCATTCAGGCTACAGCAATTGACTAATCAGTTGTCTGCACGCAAGCCTGATCAACCAGATGTCCTGGCTTTCAAAAACGCCCAGGAAAGTATAAAACTGATTTTAAAATTATTTGGTAAATCTGGTAGTACGTGGTTAGACCACCCGCATTTTAACCCATCAAAAAGTTTTAACAAATTTTGGGAAACAATTGAGGATATTGCCATTTTAGGAAAACCAATAAGTCAGTTATTGATTGATCAAACGGGGCTTGGTTTTGGTAATCTGCAAAAGCAATTGCAGTCTATGTATCAGGATTTTTCAGAGGCTGAGGAACCATCAGAATTTGAAGCGCAAAAAACATCACAATTGGTTTTTGTTTTGACGAAAGAGTTGGATAAAGTTTTTGAACAAACCTTCATGCAGGCCCCGACGGCTTCTCCTGTTACAACGATAACAAACGCCAATGAGTTTATTGATATTGATGCATCTATATTCAAGCCAATTGCTAAAGCGTTAAGCCAAGAAGAAAAGTTTTCAGACGAAGATATTGCTAAGATGCCTGTGGCAAGCCAGAAAAAAATAAGAAGTCTTGGCGTTGGTGGTGCTGTTAACTTCATTCGTTATCAAATTAATAGTAATCAAAAAACGCAAAAGCAATTACCAAAAGATGCGACCGATAGTGAAAGAGAAGCTTTATTAGATAGTATCAAATGTTTTGAAGATACATTAGCTTTGATCAAGATTCTAGAAACGTTACCTTCAAAAGAAGCTGTGGATCTTCGTGATGGCTTGAATAAAACGGCTCAATACTTATTGAAAGAGCTTGATACCTTGTTGCTACATTATGGTTGTTATATGCCACGCGATATTGAAAAAATGGAATGGTGGAATGGAGAAAGTGGCGCTGCTTTTAAAGCTTATGGTGCAGTTGATCGGCCATCATTATTACTTGGGTTGAAACATCAACTTGAGCTTCTGAAAAAACTAACAAAGAAAGCCGGGCCTATTATTGATTATATGAAGAGCCATGTTGCAGAGGCCGAAGATCTGAACCATGAATTAATTGACAAATGGGATACAATCGTTACCGCTGTTCGGGCAAAAGAAATAAACAAAGGGTCTTCATTAACGGATCTTGAAAAATTCATTACTGAAAATATGAATGCAATTACATTTGGCAATGTGGTTGATACAATCCCGCTCAGTGATATTATTGGAACATCTTATGATTATTTTGTGCAAGCACGAAAGAGAATTCAAAAAGCCATGTTGGCACGAGCTGAAATTTTATCACGTACAAATTCAGTAAAGGCTTATAACTGTATTGCCACATTTTTTAATAAAAATTTAGCCGGTAAATTCCCATTTGCAGAACAAAAAACAGCATCGGAAGATATATCTTTAGAAACGCTTTGGGACTTTTTTGAATTATTTGATCAAAAAGGTGGTACGCCAGAAAAGATTTTAACGAATGTGCAAGAGGTTCCAGGGTTTGATGATCAAATGCAGTTCTTGCAAACCATATATGAAATTCGCCAACTATTTGATTCTTGGGTTCAAGGAAAAAGTGAAACAAAAGATCCAGCATTCGATGTGGAGATTGAATTCAGGGTAAATCGGCAAAATGAGCAAAATGGCCAGTATATTTATCATCTCTGGTTCAATCCAAGTTCCACAGAAAAAATCAAAAATATCAGTGGGGGGGCTTCAGTAGGTACATGGCGATACGGGGAGCCCGTTACGGTAGGGTTTGGTTGGGCATCGACAAATAGGTCATCTCCCGTTCCTGTTAGTGATAATAACCGTCCTTATGTGTCTGTGGATCGTTTGAATGTTGAATTTAATTTTGGTGGCAATTGGGCTCTGTTTGCTTTACTGCGTACTTTACAGACGTCGGATAGTGATATCAAGCGTTATTTGCGTCTGACCATACCACAGTCTAATGGAAAGACAGCCGTTCTCTATCATAAATTGGCTGTGATGAAACCGGCTAAAAACTCAAAGAATCCTAAACGTGAATACTTGAAGATCCCTGTATTTCCATTTTCTGCGCCAGAATTGCCATGTATGAAAGAATATTTAGGTGAAGCACTTTTGCTTGAAAAGCGCTTAAATTGCGTGGGTAGTAAAGATGATCCGATATGCAAAAAATTCTCAGATGATGCGGATGCACGCACGATTAAGTGTAAGTCTGAAAAGAAAAAAGAAAAAGATACTGAGGAAGAGTCAGGTCAGGATGAAACCGGACATCAATAGTATTTTTAGTAAAGGTTATTATTAATGCGTGGATTTTTTATAAAGACTTCTTGTTTTTTCACTTAGGTTCATAAGAAGTGTTAGTACGATAACCATCATCGCAATTGTAGATACTCCAATCCACGGGGCTTCTAAATTGTCTTTTGATTGATTTAATAATTCACCTAAAGATGCTGTTTCAGGAGACAAGCCAAATCCAAGGAAAGTTAAGGACGTTAATTGGATTATGCCATTTGTAAATAGGTAGGGAAAATAGACTAAGATGGCGAACATGATATTAGGTAAAATATGTTTAAACATTATTCTGGTTCGTGATAAGCCCATGATTTCAGCTGCACGTACGTAATCTTGTTCGCGTGCTCTGAAAAATTCAACACGTGTTGCGGCAGCGACTTGAATCCAATTGAACATCAAACAGATACCTAAAAGCAACCAAAAATTTGGTTGCATAAAACTAACAATAATCAATACTAAAAACATACTAGGGATGCTGGTCCATAATTCAAGCAGTCTGCCTATAAGAATATCAACGATTCCACCAATATATCCCTGTGTCGCTCCGATAAGGGTTCCGATAAATAGTCCACACCCTGCCAGAAGCAATCCAAAAATCAGCGACAACCTTAGACCATATAGCAACCTTACTAAAATATCGCGCCCATGATCATCGGTGCCCAGCCAGTGAATGCCTGTTGGGGGATGTGGTGCGTGTAGATTTATATCAATTGTTTTAGGCCCAAAAGGAATTAAAGGGTGTAATACGAAACTGCTTTTTTTAATTAAATCCTCTCCTTCCGAGCTGTCGTAGAAGAAAAGTGGTTTATCATTTTTATCACCAAAATTAGACATACTTAGGTTTTGGAATATTGGGAAATAAATATGTTTTTCATAAACCATTACAATAGGACGATCATTTGCAATTAAGTTGGCGCTAAAAGTAATTACAAGTAAGATGCTAAAGATTACAATAAGCCAGCGCACATTTTGGAAGTAATTGGTCCTTTCTTTTATCTTAACCTATTCTTTATGTTTTATAAGCAATAATGATGAAACTCGGTTGCCGATGTAACATGTTTTGGCAGTATTTGTTAATAAATAAATTTTGGCTATACTTGCTCATGTTTTTTATTTCAATATCTGCAATTTGTAGTGCTAGTTTGACTTTGGTTATCAAACCAACACTTGATGCTATTCTTGTGCCAATGGTTGTTTGGCATGATGTGTGCACATTTTTAATTAAAATATTTATAATATTTATTGGTAAAGGTGTGGGGCAATTTGGAGAGCGCTTGTGTGTTTCTCGGGTTGTGGTAACGATGATACATCATTTGCAAAGTAAACTGTTGACAGAGGTTTTGTTTAAACCATTTTATTTTTTTCAGACTATTTCTAGTGGTGAACTCGTATCGCGTATTATTGGAGATTTATCTCAAGTTCGCCTCCACCTTGTCAATGTGCTATTGATTATTTCCAAAGAAGTTTTGACATCAATTATTCTGCTAGGAATTTTGTTATGGATGGATTGGTTTTTGTCCCTTGCTTTATCTGTAGCATTCCTTTTTTTTGCTATCCCTCTATTTTTTCTAACAAAACATATGCGCCAACTGACAGATAGAGGGCAAAAAAGTACTGGCGAGCTTTCTGGACGTCTTGGAGAGTTGTTTAATTTTATAAAAACAGTAAAAGCGTCTGGTGTTGAGGTGCAGGAGTTGCAAAAATTTAATCGCGCTAATCATAATATCGAAAAAAATTGGCAACATGTGTGTTGGTGTAACGCTTTAAATTTTCCAATACTCGAGATTGCGGCAGGAATTATTCTATCTGGGATATTGCTATATGGCGTTTTTTTTATAAAAACAGGAAAGCTGACAGTAGGTGGCTTTATTGCTTTTTTAGGAACGCTTTTATTTTTATATGAATCTATTAAGCGTTTATTTTATACCGTCAGTGTTGTGCAAGAAATTCAAACAATTTTTGTGAGAATTCAGTCTTTATTATCGTCCTCAGTAAATTATGGCTATCAGCAAAGTCATCCATTAACTATTGCAGACAACTATGGTATAGAACCTGATTTCCCATAAAATTATACCTAGGTTTTGGTGGGGAGCTCGATGTTCAAGGCACTCAAGATGTTCCGCTGTGATTTTGTGAGTTCTGTCAGGATGTAGCCATATCGACCCGTGTATTTCACTTTGGTCAGTGTCT
>DAHXKW010000090.1 GCA_027366195.1 Alphaproteobacteria bacterium
CCCCGATAAACCAATATATGACATTCCTGCCTATCCTAAAATTTATGCAGGGGATTTGATCAAGAACTTAGAAGAACAGATTGCCCCCTTTCTTCCTGAAATTTTAGTTGATCGATTAATTTCTAAAATTGACAGAGTAGATTCTGGTTTCTTGATTTCAGATAGCCAAGGTGTATCGACCCAGGCTGATGCAATTATTATAGCGGCCGGTATAGGGGCATTTAATTATCAAAAACCACCTTTATCGGATATCGAAAAATATGAATTTAAGCAGGTTTTTTACAGTGTGAATGATAAAAGCAGGTTTGCTGGAAAACGTGTGCTTATTGCCGGTGGTGGTGATAGTGCGATGGATTGGATATTAGAGCTGGTGGATATCGCAGGACGTGTTAGTGTTGTTCACAGAAGGGATAATTTTCGATGCCATCCTGTGTCGGGGGAACGTGTTCTGGCATTGGCTGATGCAGGTAAAATTGATCTTTATATTCCATACCAACTTGATTCTATTATTAGTGATAATGCGGTAATGACAGGGGTCGCCATAACTAATATTCAGGATCAATCCTCTGCTGTGGTTCCTTGTGATTATCTTTTACCTTTTTTTGGATTGGCGGCGGATTTGTCACCACTTAAATCTTTGGGTTTCGCCTTTCATAAAAACTCAATTGTTGTTAATCCTGAAAATATGATGACTTCCGAGGAAGGCGTTTTTGCAATTGGAGACGTTGCTTTTTATCCTGGAAAATTAAAGTTAATTATGAATGGTTTTGGAGAGGCGGCCACCGCTGCCTATGGTATTCGTAAATATTTATTTCCAGATCAACAGTTTCATTTTGAGTATTCAACAAATTCTGGGGTGATTGGGTTGTGAGCTATACCCACACACCTGTACTCCTTACAGAAATGCTAACCGCATTAAATCCCAAGTCTGGTGAAATTTATATTGATGCTACTTTTGGCGGCGGAGGATATACTCGGGCAATTTTATCTAAAGGGGCAAGGGTGATTGCTTTTGATCGCGATCCTTTTGTTAAACAATTTGCTCAGGGGGTGGATTTAATTCAAGCGCCATTTAGTCAAATGGCTCATTACGTTCATGAAAAAGTGGATGGTGTAGTATTTGATTTTGGGGTTTCTTCTTTTCAGTTAGATAATCCTGGGCGAGGATTTTCCTTTCAATCTAATGGGCCATTAGATATGCGTATGGGAGAAGGAAAGGTTACGGCAGCTTTGGTTGTAAATTCTTATGGCGAAAAAGATTTGGCTGATATTATTTATACTTATGGCGAGGAACATAAGTCTCGTTTGATTGCTAAGCTAATAGTACAGCATCGTCCTTTTCGTACCACTAAAGAATTAGCAGATTTGATAGCCAAACATGTTAAAGGCAAGCCGCGCTTACATCCTGCTACGCAAACTTTTCAGGCTTTACGTATTTATGTCAATGATGAACTGCATGAAATACAGGCAGGGCTTGAATCGGCGCTTAGTTTATTGAAACCAGGGGGAAAGATTGTTACCGTTTCTTTCCATGCTTTAGAGGATCGGATTGTTAAACAGTTCTTTAAAGCACATCATCTTAAAACAAACAAAAAACATGTAATGAAACCATCTAAAGAAGAGTTGAAACTCAATCCACGTGCTCGGTCTGCACGTCTTCGTATGGGCATGCTTCATTAAAGGTGAATCCCGAATTTTCGCACCAGCAATGTGAGTAATCCCATACAAAAGAGAAGAAGTAGAAACATCATATTAGTAATTGCCGTAACAGGACCAGTGAAGAAATAGCCTGTTATAGAAATAAATATACTGGATAGTAAAAATCTTAAAATATTTCCAAATGCAGCTGCAGCCCCTGTGGCTTCTCCAAAATAAGACATGTAGTTGGTATAAAATTTAATACAACTTAATGCGAAACCTGCCGCAAATAGACTCATGAATAATGTAAGTACATTATAACTCCCAGGCCATAGTTGTCCTGTTATAAACAATCCGCAAATGCCTATTATTCCCAAGAATAATCCAATTTTGAATGTTTTTTGGAAACCAAAATAATCGATAATCTTTGAAGCAAACCAGCTAAAAAATGCAAAAACCAGTAATATGATACCTTGGTAGTAGTCATAAATTTTTGGATCCATTTTTAGGTGTTCTACGAACATAAGAGAAAGATATGCAACATAAATCATATACGTGGCATAAAGCAACCAAAGAATCATGACGTTAATCATGGCGACCTGATTTGTTATAATTGCTTTGTAACTTTTGAAAACACCTATTAAGTTGAATTTTTTTTGAATGGTTTTATTGGTTTCTGGGATTAGCAAAATCCCAACAAAACCGATAGAAGCAGAGATCGCAATTAACAAGAAGTTAGCATGAAAACCATAGTAACGATTGATGATTCCGCCAATGACTGGTGCTCCTGCCATGACAAATGTTACCAAGCTGTTTAAGTTGCCAAAAATCTTACCAGCTTCTTCTGCTGTATAAATATCAAAAATGATTGACTGTCCTACCACGAATCCTGTGCTAGCACTTATCCCTTGTAGAAAACGGAAAGCAAGTAACATTTCTATAGTTGTTGAAAAGTAACACCCCAAACTACTGAGAGCAAACATAAAAAACCCATATTTCAATACAGGCTTTCTGCCGTAATGATCAGATAGTGGTCCTATAATTGCTGAAGCAATACACATACCAAAAAAGTTGATGCTAAGAACCCAAGAAAGCATACTCTCTGTGGTATGAAAATAAGTGAGCATGTTGGGTAGCGAAGGAATATATATATCGGTTTCAATACATACTGCAATAAAAACAACTACAACAATCCAGAAGGTGAATTTTGGTGTGTGAGTATTTTCAAGCATTTTATCCAAATTGTAGATGTCTTGTTTCTTATTAAAATCATGCGGAGAAGGATGAACTGTGTCAAGTAATTGGAAATGCCATATGCATTATATCTCTTGTTAAAAAATCGTAATTTCCATATCAGGAAAAACAGTTTGGATGTTGGTATAAACCTCATGACGTGTTTTCTCAATTTCTTCAGACGTTAATTTTTTATGGAAGCGCAACCCAAATTGTACAAAATGTTGTGTGCCGCCTGAACGTGTTCGCATATCATCCAATTCTTTCACATTGGGGTGGGTGAGAGCTAATTCTACAACTCTTTGTTTTATAGCGCCATCAAGTTCTTTATCCATTAAAATATCAACAGAAGTCCATAGGATCTTCCAAACAGAGGATATAAGGTAAATGGCGATGAGCACACCTACCATAAAATCAACATAGATAAAATTAAACTTCATGGAAACATAAAGACTTAATAAGATGCCCAGGTTTGACAATAAATCAGTTTCGTAATGAACCGAGTCAGCTTGTATGATTAAAGAACCCGTAACTCGTACAACGTATTTTTGCCATATAACCAAGAGAAGAGTCAGGAATCCACTCAAAACTATAAAACTGATTCCTATGACAGATACGATAATAGGTTCTGGATAGATAAGCCGATGCGCTATTGAAAACAACAAAAAGCAGGTGAAAAGAATGATGAAGACACTTTGCGCAAAACCTGCTAGGGCCTCAGCTTTTCCATGTCCCCATCGGTGATCCGCATCTGCTGGTAAAAGTGCATAACGCATGGCTAGAAAATTAATGAATGAGGTAATACCGTCTAATGTAGAATCAAGCATAGAGGCTTGTACGCTTACTGACTTAGTTAAATACCAAGCGATAATTTTTAAAATAACAAGTGTAATGGATATGGCAATAGCCAGATAAACAGCAGAAAGTTTGAGTTTATGTTGTTTGTCTGAAAGCTGCAAAGGCTCGGTAGTCAAAGAAGATAATATATAGTTTATACCATGGTTCAGTGTTGTTTTCCCAGTATGTTCGATTTTTCTGTTATCTTGATTTATAAAAATTGCGGAATAAAGTGCAGGTTTTTAGATCACGTATTCTGGCCACATCTTCACCAATCATAACAGACATGAGCTCATGAGGTTTTCCTTTGCGTTTGCCAGAGCAAAATGCGGTTAGATTGAATCCGGAAGGGACATGATATCCTGTTTTGATACCTATTGCTCCTGGGTACAAATTTCCAATTCTGTTATGAGTGTGTACAAGGTTGTTTTTATAAATCATTTTTTTCACTTTAAAAAAATGACGATACTCTGGAAATGTACGATAGAGAATGCAGCCCAATTTAACCATATCCCATGCTGTTGTTTTTTGTTTTGGATTGTGCCATCCGGAAGGATTTGTGAAATTTGTGTTACGTAAATTTAATTTTTTTGCTGTAGCATTCATGCGGTTTACAAAATTAGGAACGCTGCCTGTAAGGTGTTCTGCGACGACGACGCTGCAGCCATTGCAGGATTTAATAATCATCCCTAAAATAGCATCTTTCACAGTTATTTTTTCTCCAGCTGTTAAGCCTGGAAGGCGACAGGGTGGTTGTTTTTCGGCATAATCTGAAATTTTCATTTTTGTATTTAAGGTAACTTTTTTATTGCGGAGCGCTTCAAATAAAAGATAAAGGGTCATTTTTTTTGTAAGTGATGCTGGGTAAACCGATGCGTGTACATTATGTGCAGCGATGATGCGTTTGTTTGTCATATCGTACAGCAGGGTCGCTTTTGTGCGTGCAGTTATCTCAAAAAGAAATAAATAGATCATATTTAATTTAATTTGTTTTTTTACAGCTCCAAATAGGATTGTAGTGCTTTTAGTATGCAAATGCTAGATATAGTTACCTATTTTTCTTAAATGGCGTATCATAGTTCATATAATATTTTTTTTAGATTCATTTATCTATGACCTCCCCCTCTATGATTGAACAGTTTGCAAGCTCACTTTCTTTTGAATCTGTTAAGGCGGCGAAAGATTTGCATAAGCGTATTGGTTTTACTTTACTCATGCTCGTTGTTTTTAGGGTAGGTACTTATATTCCTATTCCTGGGGTTAACCCTGAGGTTTTGTCAGAATTTATTCGAGCCAATAGTGCAGGAATCTTAGGAATATTTGATATGTTTTCAGGAGGAGCTTTGTCGCGTATGACAATTTTAGCTCTTGGCTTATCACCTTATATTTCGTCGTCCATTATTATTCAACTTATTTCCAAGTTGGTTCCGAAGTTCGAATATCTTACCAAAGAGGGTGAGCAAGGTAGACGAAAGATGAATACGTATACACGATATTTAACTGTAGGTTTGTCAGCGGTTCAAGGGTTTGGTGTTTCAATATTAATTGAGCAAATGGGCGGCATGGTTGGACTGGGTGCGGATACTTTATTGATTAACGTATGGTTATTTCGTTTTGTAACTATGATTTCGATTATGGGTGGAACGTTGTTTCTTATGTGGCTTGGAGAACAAATCACTTCTCGAGGAATAGGAAATGGTATTTCGACTTTAATCTATGCAGGTATTGTCGCCAACCTGCCGTCTAGTCTTGTTAGTGCTTTCACTATGGGGCGAGAGGAAGGTGTGTACTATGTTTTACCGTTGTTATTAGGCATTGCTTCTGTCATTTTTGCTTATGTTGTTTTCATGGAAAAGGCGCAAAGACGGATACCAATCCAATATCCTAGGCGCAATCCGCAAGAGGTGATGAATATGCCTAATTATTTGCCGCTTAAGGTAAACATTTCCGGTGTGATGCCTCCTATATTTGCGCAAGCATTATTGTCTATTCCTATTTTAACTCTGGGTTCTATTGCTGCTTTGGCAAGCAATGAATACATTAATACGTTTTTAAATTTGCTCAAGCCTGGAAGTTGGTTCTATACTTCTGTCCAACTGGCAATGGTTATATTCTTTTCTTTCTTTTATACATCGATTATGTTTAATACAAAAGAAACAGCCGATAATTTGAAAAAAGGGCAGGCATATATTCCGGGTATTCGTCCTGGTGAGCAAACTCAGCAATATCTAAGTTACGTTGTAAATCGTATTACAGTGGTCGGAGCAGCTTATTTAGCAAGTATATGTTTGATTCCTAACATTGTGCAGGCACACATTTCTCTTAATTCTTTCTTTGGTGGTACCAGTATTTTGATTATTGTAAGTGTGACCATAGAAACGATTTCACAAATCCAAACACACTTGTTTGCTTCACAGTATAAAGGTCTTATCAATAGAAGAAAAAGATGAATAAACGGTTATTAGTACTGGACATTGAGACTACAGGTCTTCGTGTTGGTGATGGGCACCGTATTACAGAATTAGCATGTTTAGAGATGGTTGATGGTCTTTTAACAGGAAAACAGTATCATCAGTATATTAATCCAGAGCGTGATGTTGATTTGGAAGCATCACGTCTTACAGGGCTAACATGGGACTTTTTAAGGCAGTATCCAACCTTTACCCAGATAGCACATGATTTTTTGAATTTTATAGGTGATGATCAGTTGGTTATACACAATTCGGCCTTTGATTTGGGCTTTATTAATTATCAATTGGCTATTCTTCATCATCCTAAAATCGAAAAAATGCGTGTGGTTGATACACTCCACATGGCGCGCGCGAAATTTCCCAATAAGCCGAATAGTTTAGACGCTTTATGTGAAAGGTTTGGAATTAGCTTAGAAAAGCGGGATTACCATGGTGCCTTAGTTGATGTTCAGTTGTTAGCTCGTGTCTACCTTGAACTAACAGGTGGTGTTCAACGGAAATTGAAGCTTATTGTGGGACAACTAGATGAACCTGGTGTGCTTAAACCAGAGCCTGTAGTTTTTCCCAAACGTCAGTTTAGCGTGCAATTTTAAGAACCTGTTTTCTTATTTTTCTTAGCTGTTTTTTGTTTGCAGAGCCACTCTTGTTCAGATAAACCATCGATTGATTTGATTTTTACAGGACAGCCTTCGAAGATTCTTAAGCTGGCAACGTTGATTACCAGCTGCCCTTTTTTCAAGCCCTCATCGATGACACGTTCTTTTCCTATGGCAAAACCTTTAATGACTTTTTTCTTAACAGCTTTTCCACGCTCTACAACATATACAAAGTTTTCTTCACCTACAGAAACAATAGCGGCTTCAGGAACTTTGAAAGCATCTGTTTCCACCCCCGTGATAACTTGTACGTCACCCATCATCCCCGCTTTTAAGCGTTGATCACTATTGTCCACCTCAGCACGTAATAGAATGGTCCGAGTTTCCTTATTGATGACAGAGTCTACAGCGATCACCTTTCCCTTAAATTCGGTTTCTGGGTAAGCTTCTACTTTAACTATCACATCTTGATCTTTACTGATCTCGCTAAAATTTTTAGAAGCAATAGGCATATCGACATAAATAGTCTGATCATCCACAAGTGTAACAATAGGAGTATCAGGTTTTATATATTCACCCACACGGTAATGTTCCACGATACCGACAACGCCGGAGAAAGGTGCCTTTATTATGGTTTTGTCCAATTGTGCTTTAGCCTCTGCTTCTCGTCCTTTGGCTTGTTCGAATTCACTTTTTGCTTTATCGAATTCACTTTGGCTTATACTTTGTTTTTCAAATAGTTTTTCGGCACGATGAAAGTCTGCTTCTGTTTTAACGCGTGCGCCTATAGTGTTTTGATAGCGGCCTTGCGCCTCAGCATCATCGAACTCAATGAGTGTATCGCCTTCATTAACCATTTCCCCTTCTTGTAAAGGGAGGGCTTTTATGCGTGCGCCACTTGAGATTTCACATTTAAAGGTTACGGCCGATTTTGCTTTAATTTCACCAATAGCATATAATCGACGATAAATTGTTTCTGATTTACATTCGTGTGCGTCTACGGGTACTGCTTGTAGTTGAAATCCTTCTTCTTTTGCTTCTCGTTCAAGAACAAAACGGCAAAAATGCTTTAGTGAAGGTGATAGGAGCCGACTGACCATTCCAATGCAGACAAATCCAAAAACTGTTCCAATAAGAATTTGTTGCGCTCTTTCTTTGTTAATGCTTTCCCAATAATTTTTTATATTTTGCAAGATTTTTTCTAAATTAAAATCCCATTTCATAAGGCATAAAAAATATAGTTTAATCGTGGCTATTGTAACATATAATTTTGGTGCTAAGGATTAGCTTATAAAATCCCGATTACACTGGATTGCCCACCGCAAAATGGTTCTTTCTTGTGTGTGGAACGCCGATAACTAAAGAAAGTTTCAGGTTGATCATAAGTGTTTTGTTCGATTTGATCAATCTGCGCAATTCCAGAATCTTTTAAAATTTGTTGTGCTAATGCACGTAGGTTGAGGTGCCATTTATTATTTTGCCCTTTTTGAAAAATGTTTGAGGTTGAAACTCCTAATCTTACGGCCATATCATAAACTTCTTCTCCGACCTCTAGATGTTTTTTGCCAATGCAGGGGCCGACGGCGCATACAAGTTCACCCAAGTTACATATTTTTTTTAGCTCTTCTAAGGTGGATTGGATAACGCCATGTATAGACCCCTTCCATCCCGCATGTATTGCTGCAACGATTTTCTCTTTTTTATGGGCGATTAAGATTGGCATGCAATCTGCTGTTTGTACACCTATTAACAAACATGGTGTCCGAGTGATCAGAGCATCTCCATCTAGTCTTGGACTAGATTCTTGAACATGATGTACAGCTGTGGAATGTGTTTGATAGTTCATATGCAGTTTTTCACATCCCATAATTTCTATTATCCTACGGCGATTTTCGATAACATCTTCTGGTTTATCTGTTTTTTTTTCGAGTGTATTAAGTGTGGCATAATAGCCAGAGCTAACCCCACCTTTGCGCGTGAAGAATCCATGAGTGATGTGTGGTAATTTTGCCAAAGACTCTGATTTAAAATAGGGCAGCATGATTTATATCTCTTATCCGCAATCCATTTGTAGATTACTGAGTCAATTATCAAAGCACAAGGTTTATGTGGTTGGTGGTTTTATTCGGGATGCTTTATTGTCTGAAGTTGATAAAACCATTTTGACTGGTAAACATAAAAAGGATGTTGATCTAGTTACCGCTGATCCTTTGGATATTTTTCTGCCAACCATTCAAAAGCTATCAAAAAAATATTATGTAGTAGAGCATTATCAAGTTGTACAATTTACGTTTGAAGATTATAAAGTGGCTTTAACGCGCTTACGCTATGATCGAATTTGCGATGGTAGGCAAGCAGATGTTGTTTTCGTAAAGACACTTCAGGAGGATGTTTGGCGGCGAGATTTTACAATAAATGCACTGTATGCTGATCCCAAGGGGATGATTATTGATTTTTCAGGTGGTTATCAAGATTTATGTCATCAAAAAATTAGATTTATAGGGGATCCCAAAATGCGCATTTTAGAGGATACTTTACGCATGCTACGTTATGTGCGGTTTTGCAGTTTCTTCCAAATGCCTATGGCTCCAGCCATTGTTGAATTGATCATGAAATATAGAGATCTTTTAAGCACTTTACCTCAAGATCGCGTGAGGCAAGAGATGTCTAAGATCATGCAACTTCCCTATGGGAAGAGGAATTTGGAAATTTTGCAGTTAAATGATTATCATTATAAATAAATTAAGGCTGTAAGAGTTTTTGAAAAACATCTTTAAGAATCTTATTTTTTTGGATATTTGTCTCGCCTGCGGCTCGGGCCTCCGTAAACCCGAGCCA
>DAHXKW010000097.1 GCA_027366195.1 Alphaproteobacteria bacterium
TTATTTTTAAAAAACTCCCTAATATAAAAATGTAAGATCAACTTGTCTCAAAAAACTTTCATAGGGGTTTAACATGACAATTTATATGAGCAATATTTCATACAAAGCAACAAAGGAAGATATTTCAGAATTATTGGAGGAATTTGGTGGTATTTTAAATATTACTATTCCTAAAGACCATGCTAAAAACAGGATGCGAGGCTATGCTTTTATTGTTTTGAATGACCCTAGTCAAGAAAATAAAGTGATAGATAATTTACACAATATGCAACACATGGGAAGAACTATACGTGTTGAACGCGCAAATAGTGAAAAATCTCCCTATTTTGGTTAAGAATTGGCATTAATCATCCGAATCATGGCATGTAGGCGTTTACGCATAGCGGGATCGATTTGTGGTGATTGAGCAAGTTTTACAAAAACTTCCCGAGCTTTTACTTTTTCTTGAATTTGCATAAGTAAAAAACCTTTTAATTCGAGACCTAAAGGTCTGATGGTTTGATTTTGGGTGATTAGCATATCAATTTCAGCAATTAACTTTTTAGGATCAACTTTATTATCGTAATCGATCCTAATTCTATTAATGGCTCCTATACCTCTGTACATAAGATCTGTAGAGGTATCCTTTTCAAGGGCGCTGAATTGTTCACGAGCAGGGCTAGTCCTTTTGTTGCGTATAAAGAAATCAGCTAATACTAAACGTGCCATGGCTCTATAGGATGAAACGTTGCGTTTTGCTAGGGATTCCAAAATACGTTTACCTTCATCTTCCTGATTGGTTGCCAAGGCTTCACAGCCCTTTGAGAATAATTCAGCAATACCTTCAATTTTTTGTTGCTGGGCGTATTTATAAATATTATAACTGCCGGTGCTAACTAAAAGAGTTGCTGCTCCGATTAAAATCCAATTCCCATATTTATGCCAAATATTGGCTAAATAATCCTTGGTTTGCTGCTGAGAAATTTCTTCTAATAGTTCATTATAATCATGACGCATATGAGACCTCTTTACTTATCCTAAAAATTCTATTTTTTCTATAGTATATTCTTGCATGCCCTTTGGTGAAGTAAATTCAACTGTGTTTCCTACTCTTTTTCCAACTAAAGCCTTGGCTAGTGGAGATGTTACAGGTAATAGGCCTTTATTGGGATTAGCCTCTTCAGCACCTACGATTTGATAACGGTGTTTTGTACCAGTGTGTTCATCAATTACAGTCACTGTAGCGCCAAAAGTTATAGTATCACCGTGTAATTTGCTAATATCAATAACTTCAGCGTTATATAAACGGCCTTCAATATACTGAATGCGTGCTTCTATCATACCTTGTTCTTCTTTTGCTGCGTGATATTCTGCATTTTCTGATAGGTCTCCCAAGGCACGTGCAACGGCAATTGCTTTTAAAATAGCAGGGCGACGAAACTCTTTAAGTTGTTGTAACTCTTCTTCCAGCATATGATATTCGTTTTTTGTCATAGGAATTTTTTGCATTTGGATACTTTATGACTAATAAACCAACTTTTATGGTAAATCATGTAGTAGATAATTAACAATGCTATTGTGACATAATATTCCTTTTAATGTGGGGATTAGTTGTGTGGAATTATTGATTAAAAATCCTTCCTCTACTAAATTTTTATATGCTTCCTGATTAATATGATCAAAAATATTTTCTTTGGGTATACCAGAATATAAGCGCAATCCCATCATTAATCTTTCAAAAATTTGATCACGTTTGTTGATGATGTTGATGACGGGATTCTCCTCTTTAAGCCAATGTTCTGGGACTTTAGAGCTCATAGTATGGATTTTTTGTCCATTTTTGATTAAGCGGCCATGTGCCCCTGGGCCTATTCCTATATAATCTTCATAGCGCCAATATGCCAAATTATGTAGACATTCTTCACCATATTGCGAAAAATTTGATACTTCATAAGGAGGAAGGCCAGCCTGGCTCATTTGGTTGACGGTTTGTTCATAAAAGCAGGCGGACTCATTATCAACGGGAGTTTCGAACTCTTTACGTCTATAACGCATTTCGAAAGGTGTACCTGGTTCAATAGTAAGTTGATACAAAGACAAATGTGATGTTCCAAAAGAGAGCGCATAGTTTAGTTCATTTTCCCATTCTTTAAGCGTTTGATTGGGCAGTGCATAAATCAAATCAAAAGATACACGATCAAAATATAAAAGAGCATTTTTAATGGCTTTTTTAGCTTCATCAGCACTATGCTTCCGGCCTAAAAAGTCCAGGTGATTTTGGTTAAAAGATTGAGCGCCAATAGAAATTCGGTTAATGCCCGCATTTTTAAAATCAGAAAAACGAGAAGCTTCCGATGAATTAGGATTGGCTTCCAGTGTTATTTCTATGTTTGAACTGGTTTTAAAATATTTATAAATTTTATTTACAATAGACGCTGCTGAAGCTGGAGGCATCAATGATGGTGTGCCCCCTCCAAAAAAAACTGATGTTATCGAAAGATTGCCATCATAGGTATCAATGTCTTTTAATATTTTTTCAAGCCAAGATTCATCATCAATTTGCGGCCTAACATGGCTGTTGAAATCACAGTATGGGCATTTTGATAGGCAGAAAGGGAAGTGGACATATAGAGCAACCATTAACGGCGCAGTTTATCGATTTTTTTCTCTAAACTTTTGTGCATTTCATCGATCTTTTGATGCAAATTTCTGACCTCTTTCTCCGCTTTTAAGTTAACCTGAAAGTCATGTAAAGCCTGAAGTCTATCGCGTTCTGCTTGACGGTTTTGGCTCATTAAAATTATGGGTGCCTGCACTGCTGCAAGACACGACAAGACTAAGTTCAATAGGATAAAAGGGTAAGAGTCGAATACTTTTTCTGCTAATATGAGCGTATTTAAGCCCATCCAAAAAAACAGAAGCACAAAGAAGGAGATAATAAAAGTCCAGCTGCCTCCGAAAGTAGCGATCCTATCGGCAATCCTATCTCCTAAGTTTTTGGGTTTATAGTGCCACTCAAGGGGATTTTTTGTATGATGTAAATGTTTCATTTTACCATTCCCATTTTACTGATTCATTGTTTGAAAAAAGTCCGCATTGTTTTTCGATTTCTTTATTTTTTCTAGCAGAAAAGCTATAGCTTCAGCCTTGTCCATAGGGATTAATATACGCCTTAATACACGCATTTTTGTTAACTCACTGTTCGTGACAAGCAGTTCTTCTTTTCGTGTTCCTGATTCAGCTACACTAATTGCTGGGAAAATCCGTTTGTCTGATATATTTCTATCAAGCCATAATTCAGCATTACCCGTACCCTTGAACTCCTCAAAAATAACTTTGTCCATTTGAGAGCCAGTGTCAATCAGCGCGGTTGAAATAATAGTTAGAGATCCGCCTTCTTCAATATTACGTGCTGCACCAAAGAACTTTTTTGGTTTTTGAAGAGCATTAGCATCAACTCCGCCCGTTAAAACTTTTCCTGACGAGGGGATGACAGTGTTATAAGCGCGCGCAAGCCTAGTGATGTTATCAAGTAGAATAACAACGTCTTGTTTGTTTTCAACCATACGTTTTGCTTTTTCAATAACCATCTCAGCTACTTGCACATGTCTTGTTGCGGGTTCATCAAAAGTCGAACTAATGACTTCTCCTTTAACGGATCTTTGCATATCTGTCACTTCTTCAGGACGTTCGTCAATTAAGAGCACGATTAATTTTATATTTGGGTAATTGTTTGTAATTGAATGGGCAATACTTTGCATCATTGTCGTTTTACCAGTTCTTGGGGGTGCAACGATTAGGGCGCGCTGCCCCTTACCAATCGGCGTAATTAAATCTATAACCCGTGCAATTTTGTTATCATCACCAGGAAGCTCAGTTTCTAAACGTAGGCGTTCTTGGGGATATAGAGGAGTTAGATTGTCAAAATGAACGCGAAAGCGATTATTCTGTGGGGGTTGTTCGTTAACTTTTTGAATGCGGGTTATTGAAAAATAACGTTCATTATCTTTTGGGGCGCGAACATCACCTTCAATAAGGTCACCTTGTCTTAGACCAAATTTGCGTATCAAATTTGGCGACACATAAATATCATCTGGGCCAGCCAGGTAATTTGCTTCTGGTGAGCGTAAAAAACCAAATCCATCGGGTATTAACTCGAGACAACCTTGCCCAATAATTGTAATATCTTTTTCTGCAAATTTTTTAAGGAGGCTAAACAGTAAATCTTGTTTGCGTAAGTTGTTTATATTTTCTATTCCTTGCTCTTCTGCCATTGATAATAATTCAGCTGGGCTTTTACGTTTTAATTCATTAAGATGCATGCGTTTCTTTTCTTATAATGATTTGGAAATAATGACCAAAAGTCACATTATTACGTATAGCGTATCTACAATTTCATGTAAAGTCGTCATAAGAGCTTCAATTTTTGATTAAACTCATATACAGTATAAACATGCCATAATTGAATATTAAGTTAGGAGTAAGATGACGGCTGTTCGCGATATTTTATTAGATTGTATTTGCGAAAAAACTGGGTATCCACAAGATGCTGTGGGTGATTCACAAGCTCTAGAGTCAGATTTAGGTCTCGATTCTATCGCCAAAGTAGAATTATTGTCTACGGTTTCTGAACGTTTAGATATTAATCTAGAAGATATGGATGAATCTCAAACAGAAAAACTAGAGTCAGCTAAAACAGTAGGTGATCTTGTTAAGTTTATTGAGGATATGTGTAAATAAATAGCTTGTTCCCATTGTTGTAATCATGGGAATTGGTAGTTGATAAACTAGATGCCATATTATTCCAAATGCTCCTGTTAAAATTAAGAATAAACCAATGCTATCTATTGCAGGTAGCAATCTAATAAATATTCCTAGAAAAATGATATCAATATAGCCCAATCTGCCTTTATAAGCTGTGAAAAATAAGGAAAGCAGACTGATCAGTATTGTTACTATAATAGGCCAACCGCCTTCCCAGATAGCTAAAACAATTGCCAAGAAAGATACCAAAGGAGAGACAGACCGAAATTTCCAATCTTCCCACATAAGAATTACCTGGACAAGCGTAAATAACATTATATTCGATGTGTCTTTTTTTGCTATGATCCTTGAATAAAATGAAAAGTAAGTTAAATTACATATTTTGCGTGTTAATTTGCTGTTGGGTATTCCAAAGATTTTGGTACAAGCCTTTTTGGTTTAATAAGTCTTTATGAGTTCCATCCTGAACAATTTTTCCTTTCTCAAATACAAGCAATCGATCCATTTGCTGTAAGGTCGACAAACGATGCGCGATGACTATGACCGTTTTCCCATCTATAAATTTAAATACATCTTCTTGAATAAATTTTTCTGTAATTGAATCAAGCTGGCTTGTGGCTTCATCCATAATAACTATTGGGGCATCCTTTAACAGAGCGCGTGCTATGGCAATACGTTGTCTTTGTCCACCGGATAGTTTTAGGCCTCTTTCTCCAACTTCTGTGTTGTATCCTTCAGGTAGTTGCATAATGAAATCGTGAATTTGTGCTTTTTTAGCAGCTTTAATTACGTCAGTGTCAGAGGCATCAGGATTGCCGTAGCGAATATTTTCCATTAGAGATCTATGAAATAAGTTTGGTTCCTGAGGAATTAAACTGATTTGTGCGCGCAAGGAATCTTGGGTGACGCCTTGAATGTTTTGACCGTCAATAAATATTTTTCCTTTTTGTATGTCAAATAGTCTAAGGATTAAATTTGTGAAGGTTGTTTTGCCTCCACCAGAGTATCCAACCAAACCGACTTTTTGTTTACCCTCAATTTGGATAGATAAGTCTTTGAACAGCCATTTTTCGTCTTCTTGTGTGTCATGAGAAAACCACACGTCGTTGAATAGAATTATTCCCTGTCTTACGGTAAGAGGTTTAGCGTCAATTGCATCTACGATTTCTGGTGGTTGAAGTAAAATACTGATAGCTTGTTTAACAGAGCTGTATTTTTTGATGACTTGGCGAATTTTTTCAGCTGTATTCCAAAGCACAGGAATTAAGCTGCCGTTAATTCCTAAAACTAAGGCGAAGTCGCCTGTTGTTACCTGATTTTTAGCATAGAAAAAGATTAAAGCGGCAAGGCTGGTTACGGTATATATACAAAAAGAAGTTGCCTGCCAAAAATTTACCCACCATAAAAAATAATCCGTATCATATGAAGCTTTAGTCAGTTCCCTTTGTTGTTTTCTGAACAAAACTTGTTCACGGCCATAACCCACAAACATTTTAACAGTTAGAAGATTGCTGATGATGTCAACGGTTTGCCCTACAATTTGTGCGCCAGATTCCGACAAGATGCGTGATAAGCGTATTGCCTTTGGTAAGCTTAATAAAGGAATAGAAAAGAATGCAACGACCCATATACATAAAAAGATTGAAAAAAAGATATGAGCAGACAACATCGCCAAGAAAGCGGGGACAACTCCAAAAAAGCTAAATAAAAAATCTGCCAGTATAGTTTCTAATAATTGTGTTCCATTGATAAGGACATCTTGTAATTTACTGGCCAAGTTTCCGGAAAACTGATTTTGAAAAAATCGAAAGCTATTTTGTTGCAGATGATCCAAAAGATAATTTGCCATGTCGTGCTTCATTAAAGGTTCAAAGCGTAACATGATTAAATGTGAAGATCTAAACCCAAGGGGTATTAAAACTTGTAATGCCACAAAATAAATGAACAGTGATATGGGTATGTATTTTGTTTGCGTAGCTGTGTTTAATATGTTTTTTGTGACAAGTGGTAATAAGGCAAAAATTGAAGCAGCGGCCAACCATTGCAGGGCTGAGCTTATTAAAATTCTCCCCCAGTAGCGTTTGTATATCATTCCCAGGAATGCTAAAGCGGACAAAATTTGTATTTCCTTTTTGTTAATATGTTATTTTACCGAGAGATTGATCAGAGTGGAAACAAATAGGACATAAAGTTAACAAAAAATTAAAAAGGGGATTGACGGTTTGAAGAAAGTTTTTATATATTTTAATGTAGTTAACTTTTAAGGTTTTTAAGATGATTCTAGAAACATTATTGTCCCTGGCAGTAGCAAAAACAGATACTGTTGTGGCAGAAGAAGTAAAGAAGACAGAAACAGAACAAACAGCTGAAGCTCCAAAGGCTTAATGAGCTTTTGTGACTGAAGTCTTTTTGGCAAACCGCCAAGTTTTTCGTGTTTTTGGTAAAGATAAAGAAGCTTTTCTGCAAAGTTTATTAACATGTGATGTATCTGTACGTCCATGTTACGGAGCTTTGTTGTCTTCTAATGGTCGTTTTTTACATGATTTTTTTATCAGTGAAGAAAATGATCACTGGGTTATGGATGTTTTAAAAGAACATGCCAATGAAATCATAAAGAAACTTAATCTCTATAAACTAAAATCGGATGTATTTTTTGAAGAAGATACTCGTCAAGTTTGGTGGTCACCAAATGAGCTGCTCCATAATCTTTGTTTTAAAGATTCGCGTCATCAAAATATGGGGTATAGAATCTATCAAAATAAATCACAAGATTTATCCGCAGCTCTTTCTGATTACATAGATCATCGTATTAAACTTGGTATACCTGAATCACCGGCAGATCTCATCTATGACAAAAGTATTATTTTGGAATGTAATTTTGTTGAAATGGATGCCGTGTCATTTAAAAAAGGTTGTTATGTGGGGCAAGAACTTATCGCTCGAACGTACCATTTAGGACAAATTCGGAAACGACTAACGCCTATTAATTTGGAAGAAGATAAAGGACAACATTCTGATCTATACCGTTCTGTGGGCAAGCAGTATGCACTAGCTATGCTTCCTTGTGTATAATGAAGAAATATGACCTAATCCTATAAATATTGTGCATTCATTAGCTTCAATTCGTAATGTATTTTTGAACTATTTCAAAGAAAATAGTCATTCTGTTATCTCTTCTTCTAGTTTAGTTCCCAGCAATGACCCGACATTGATGTTTAGCAACTCTGGTATGGTCCAGTTTAAGGATATTTTTACGGGAAAAGAAAAGCGTAATTACACAAAAGCAACAACCGCACAAAGATGTTTACGTGCTGGCGGTAAACATAATGATCTAGAAAATGTTGGTCATACAGCTAGACATCACACTTTTTTTTGAAATGTTGGGCAATTTTTCTTTTGGAGATTATTTTAAAGAACAAGCGATTGTTTATGCCTGGGAACTTATTACTAAACACTTTGAGCTTCCAAAATCAAAATTATGTGTAACAGTATTTGCTGAGGATGAGGAAGCTTTTGGAATTTGGAAAAAAGTTTCAGGTTTGCAATCTGAAAAGATCATTAAGATTGGGACTAGTGACAATTTTTGGTCCATGGGGGATACGGGGCCTTGTGGTCCATGCTCAGAGATATTTTATGATCATGGTGAACATATATTTGGTGGACCTCCTGGTTCAAAAGATGCTGATGGTGATCGATTTGTTGAAGTTTGGAATCTTGTTTTTATGCAATACGAACAAATGGCTGATGGAACACGAATAAATTTACCAAACCCCTCAATCGATACTGGCATGGGACTTGAACGTATTGCAGCCATTATTCAAGGTAAACACGATAATTATGATATCGACTTGTTTACATCTTTAATTGAAGCGTCTACAGAGCTCACAAAAAACAGTGCAATGCCTAATGCTCACCGTGTTATTGCGGACCATATTCGTGCAGTGAGTTTTTTGATTGCCGATGGCGTTATGCCGTCTAACGAAGGACGTGGTTATGTATTAAGGCGTATTCTAAGACGTGCCATGCGCTACATTAATCAACTTGGTGTTCATGAGCCTTTGTTTTATAAGCTTGTAAAACCTTTGATCACTCAGATGGGTGAAGCTTATCCAGAGTTAATTCAGAATGAAACGTTAATTACCCATACTATTTTTACAGAAGAAGAAAAATTCCTACAGACTTTGTCGAAAGGTATGGCAATCCTAGAAGAAGCGCGTACCAATTCGGGTAACGTGTTCCCAGGTGATATTGCTTTTAAATTATATGATACTTATGGATTTCCATTAGATTTAACGGCTGATGCTTTGAAGGCGTACGACAAAACAATAGACGTTAATAAATATGAAGCGTGCATGGAAGAGCAGCGTCAAAGATCAAGGGCTTCTTGGTCTGGAACGGGTGATGCTACTAATGAAAAACTTTGGTTTGATCTTAAAGAGAAATATGGTGCTACAGAGTTTGTAGGCTATAGGCATGAAAAAACACAAGGTGTAGTGCTTGCAATAGCCTATAACAACGAAATAGTTGATAAGGCTTATAATGGGCAAGAGATTTATTTAATCACAAATCAAACGCCTTTTTATGCCGAATCTGGCGGCCAAATTGGAGATACAGGGATTGTTACAACAGACTCTGGAACATCTATAACGATCCTTGATACACAGAAAAAAGCAGATGGATTGATCATACATAAAGGTATTTTATCAAATGGTGATCTGAAGGCTGGGGAAGCTGTTACGCTTACCGTTGATAGTGTGCGCCGGAATAATATCCGCAAAAACCATTCCGCTACGCACTTGCTACATGCAGCGTTGCGTAAGTTTTTGGGGGCACATGTTACTCAAAAAGGTTCGCTTGTTACAGCTGAAAAACTTCGTTTTGACTTTAGTCATACAGCGCCTCTTTCGGATAGGCAGATCAAACAAATTGAACATTGGGTTAACCAGTGCGTCATGGGTGCCTATCCTGTCCAAACTGAAATTTTGTCTATAGATTCTGCCAAAGAAAAAGGAGCCATGGCCTTATTTGGTGAAAAATATGGGGAACTTGTACGCGTTGTAACTATGGGTAATCGTGACGTTTCTATTGAATTGTGTGGCGGTACACACGTTTCAAATGTAGGTGAAATTGGCCTTTTTAAAATTTTGTCTGAATCAGGTATAGCAAGTGGTATAAGGCGTATTGAAGCGGTTGTTGGATTTGAGGTTTTAAATTACATTGATGGCCTAAAAGAGCAAATTAATTTAGCGGAACGAAAACAGCTCGATACATATAAAAGGCTTCAAAAAGAAATAGAATTTTATCAAAAAGAATTACTTAATATCGAAACCCCGGTAATGATTAATGATATAAATGTTTTTTCCAAAGCAGTACAAAATGTTGATACAGGAATTTTGCGTCAAAAAGCAGCAGAGCTAATTCAACAACACCCTAATGCTGTTGTTGTGCTACTTTCAAAAAGTGAGAAAGTTTCTTGTATCATTGGTGTTGGTAAGGATTTAGTTGATAAAATTGATGCACGCGTGCTGGCTAAGAAAGCTTCAGAATTTCTTGGTGGTACAGGTGGTGGTGGGCAACCGCATCTCGCAGCGGCAGGTGGTGTCCAGTGTGAAAATTGGGAAGATTTTTTGAAAATATGTGTTTGTTCTTAACAAAATAGTAACTTTAAGCTTGCTACGTTAAAAGAAAAATGCTGTTATGAAACGTTTTCCTGCCTTCAGCCTTGTAGAAATTGCTATAGGCCTTTTTATTGTTGGTTTGTTATTAGCGGGTGTAATGAAGGGAACGAAGCTTATGGATTCCGCAAAAATCCAAACATGTATTTCACAGATCCTTAATATTCACCATGATTTCCAAAAATGGTTAGATGAGCGAGATCCTTCAGCAATTAATATAAGGGAATTCCCATTGACAGAAAAACCTAAAATTGGTGGGAAGTTTATGATTGAAGATCAGGGCGGGAAATATTTAGTTTCCATTTCTAATAATGGGGGACAAGGATTTTTGTCACCACAGCAAGCTAAAGAAATTAGACATTATTTTCCAGAGTCAACAATTGATGGATGTGATTTAAGCGGTGCTTCAAGTACTTGCAAAATCGCTGTGCCACTGGGGTGATCGTATAAACTTATCCCACCCTGAAAACGAAAGCTGGCGGAGAGAGAGGGATTCGAACCCTCGATACGGTTTTGCCGTATACACGATTTCCAATCGTGCGCCTTCAACCACTCGGCCACCTCTCCATGGAATCTAGTATACCCATTTTTGCAAATATCTTAAAACCCCTCCTTGATTAGTGGTAAATTTATCAGTGTTACTAAAAATGATCAGTATGGTAAAGCGGTAGTGGTGATTTAAGTCAATTTTTTTGAGTCACCGCTATTTGCTGGAATGCTAACAACACCAACAACAGTCTGGCGTCTTTGGCCTGTTTTGATGTTGGTGGTCTGTTCCTGATAATGTTGCAGTGGGTGCTGGTGGGGTTTGTTGAGACCCGTTACCACCATCGGGGAGCTCTGTCGGACTATTAACGTGTATATGTTGTACCGGATTTGCACAAAACTCGTTCTACTCTTCTGATGTCAAAGCATTGTCTCGTCCTACTCTGTCGTTTGCAACAATAACGAAGTTTAATAAAAAGTTTATTATCATCAAATACTCATAAACAATTTTATCATCTTTATTAAAAGATTATAGCCTATAGATTTATATTATCAAAATTGATCACAAATTGAACAGGAAGGTGTGATATAGAAAGTATATCCGCTAATATTAATAAAACAGCTTTAGTCATCATTTGTGCTTAATTATATCATTCGGTTTTTTGTTGTTATAGTGCTTATAACATGTGATGCGTGGTTGTCTGTTTATGTGCCGAAGCAAGCTAAGCTATTACTTAATCAAACGCTGTCAGGAACAATTATTGTTGTTTATGGTGTAACTGTCTATGTCATATTGCGTTTTACCGCATCAAGCATACGTTATATCAATGACTTGGTTTTCTTTCCCATAATTAACAATAGTATTCGTTTTTTTAAATTAAAAATTTGTACACATATTGCGCAACTACCTTTTGAAGAGGCTCTTACTATTAATCCTGCCGTTATAGTTAGTCGATTCTGGCGTTTGTCCCTTGGTATTTCTCAACTATTAAAAACTATCATCCTTAAGATTGTTCCCACCAGTATTAAGTTCATCTTTATTCTTGTCACCCTATATAAAATGAACATACTTCAAAATAGTGGGATGTTTTTATCCTTGTTTGGTGTAGTTCTAATTTGTTTTGCTGTTTGGCGTTATTCAATTGCAAAACAAAATGCCTGGCATATGACTGATGTGGCAAATGCTAAAACGCAGGATTATTTAACCAACTTATCATGGCAGCGTTATTATTTTAAAGCTTTCAAGAATTTCATAAAACTTGGATTTGTACAAGAAGCTGATGCTTGGCAAAAGCAAAATGTTTGGTTAAACTTTGTTTTTTTGGCTTTCGAGTTTACGATTCTTCTTTTTTCATTTAGCGTTTTGTATGTTACGTTTCAAAAAATACAAACGAAGACATTATCAGCTGGGGATTTTGTCCTTGTGGAAGGGTATATTGTGGCATTATTTATACCTCTGCGAGGAATTTTTGTGGATATAAGGGCTCTTGTTGATGCAAAAATTGATTTAAAACCTATGCGAGCTATTTTAAAACAATCCAAAGAGATAAACAGAACTGAAATAGTAAAAAATAAAAAACAATCACAATTAATATTAGAAAATGTTAATTTTCATTACCGTAATTCCATCCAATTGATCGATAGTGTGTCTCTTGTTTTGTCAAAGGGAGATCGACTATTGGTTACAGGAAACAATGGAACTGGAAAGACCACCCTGTGCTATTTGCTTCTCGGCTTGTTAAAACCTGCGGAAGGAGAGATCTTATGGCAAGGAATTCCTATAAATCGTTTGAATTTTAATGATCTTGCAAGAGATATTATGTATATTTCTGGCACACATGATTTTCTAGATCAAACTATTCTTACTCAGTTAACGTTAGATGAACCGTTTCCTCTTTCAAGCGTACCCTCTGTCTTGGATGAAGTCGGTTTAAATTTGCCTCTAACAACACCTGTTGTGTCTTTGTCTTCAGGAGAGCGGCAGAAAATATTATTAGCCAGGGTCTTTTTAATTAAACCTAAAGTACTTATTTTAGACGAAGCAACTAGTATGATAGATGAGCAAAGTTGCAAAAGGATTTTGAAAAAAATAAGCGAGTTTGTGGATATCCTTATAGTTGTTTCCCATATGCCTATTCAAATCGTAAAGTTTACACATTATTTGAATTTATAATAAAGTATTTATTATAAATATAATTTTGTTATAATAAATTATAGAATACTTTATATTTACTTATATGCAAAACATATTCCAAATTAACTCTTTCGGTGCGTCAAACCCATGTGTAGATATGGATAAGTTCGGTGCTAGTGTTGCTTACGCTGTAAATGGTTCAAGGGCTTTTGTTGGTGCTATGGGATTTAATAGTGACCAAGGGCGTGTTTACGAATTTGCATATAATCAGACCATGCGCACATGGAACCAGATAGATACTTTTATTCCTTCGGATATAATTATTGGAGATTGTTTTGGTATGGCTGTGGCACCATCTTATGATGGTACAAAATTATTGGTTAGTGCCTCGAACACCAACCACGGCAAAGGTACAGTTTATTACTTCAAACGTCCTGATATCAATAGTCCATGGAAACAAGTTGGTACCGTAGTACCCACATCCCCTGTATCAAGTGACGGTGACCAGTTTGGTATAGCTATGTCATTATCTGCGGATGGATCTCAAGCTCTCATTAGTTCTACTCACGAAAATTTATATGGAAACGATAGGGGTGCAGTATATTATTTTGTGTGCTGTGATGATATTTGGATACAGAAAGATATTATAGGTTCACCCAACCCTTCATCTGATCGAGATGAATTTGGTAGCGGCGTAAGCTTATCAGCCAATGGATCTATGGCGTTAATAGGAGCTCAATACCAATCATCTTTGGGAAAAAATCGTGGACTTGTTTATTTTTATACAAAAGAAAATGATACATGGGGCCAAGTCTCCTGTTTTGGTTCGTCTAAAATTGGATCTGACGGTGATTCTTTTGGTTGTAGCGTTGCTTTGTCTGCAGATGCTTCACATGCAGTAGTTGGTGCTTATGAATATCCACTTGGAGGAAAATACAGAGGAATTGCTTACTATTTTTCGCGTAGAGGAATGCAATGGCAACCAATGGGAACGTTCTATGCTTGCAAACCCTTATCTTCAGATGGTGATGAATTTAGTGTTTCTTCTGCTATTACCCCAAAAGGAGATAGAGCGTTAGTTGGCGCCCATTTTTGTGCTGATGGTGGCAAAGGACGTGGCCTAGTCTATGAGTTCCGGTTACCACAACCCTATTATCATAAAAGTCTATGGGATTCTTTTTGGAATTGGTTGACTTCTTAACATAGCCATAAACGGGCATGGTTCTCCTTAACTATCATACGCACCATATGTCTTTAGAAGATATCATAACACCTTACCCACTGGAATATCGTTCGGATCCGACTCATAATCCTCTGGATCATCAAATGGTATTTTTGTATAACTATTTTTAAGATAGAATCTTAAAGAATTTTGCCTTGATTCAGCATGAACACTTTTGACACCTAAACTTTTTAACCATTTTTCAATTGAGATCAAAAAAGTACTACCTATATTTTGATTTCTCATGTTTTCATCAATAACGATAGTACGTATAGCTGCTCTGTGATTTGGCCAAAATTGGATATGGGAATAACCTATGATTTCCTTTCTTTCATATATAGCCAGGTGGACATGCTCTTGGTGGTTAAATGTCCATGTATAAGGGTCGTTTATTCCATGAGGTGTAAAGAAATATTTATTGCGAAAATATTTGGCAGCATTTATTTCTGTCTCATCATTGATCCTAATTATTTTTATGTTTTTCGTTATCATCACATCAACATAACCATAAGCGGGCATGGTTTTCCTTGATAAAAAAAATGCCAGATGTTGGCAGAGGAATATCGAAATTTTCGTTATTTCCAGTTACACAATGAGCTTGACCAATGATGGTATCAACTAAATATGTGATGTGATTTGATAAAATTCCAACCTCCCCATTGCTGGTTGGTAAATATAATTCTTTCACTGATTGTTTAAGTAAGATTTCATCCAGAGAGGCAATAATTAAATCAAATGTTTTGCTCATTATAATTCTCGGTATTTGCGCATGACATCATCTATATTACCTACCATGTAAAAACAAACTTCTGGTATTTCATCATACTTGCCTTCAATCAACCCTTTAAAGCCAGAAATGGTATCAGAAAGATCGGTTGCGACACCTTTTATGCCCGTAAATGTTTCTGCTGTAAAAAATGGTTGAGAAAAGAAGCGTTGAATTTTTCGTGCACGATAAACAATTGTTTTATCATCTTCAGACAATTCATCCATACCCAAAATAGCAATAATGTCCTGCAGAGATTGATAACGTTGTAAGATTTCTTGTATGTCTCTAGCTAGGCGGTAATGATTTGCACCAACGATATCTTCAGATAGGATATTTGAGGAGGAATCCAAAGGATCGATTGCTGGGAAAATTCCCATTTCAGCAATACGGCGGTTAAGGACTGTTGTGGCATCAAGATGGGCAAAAGAGGTTGCTGGTGCCGGATCTGTTAAGTCGTCGGCAGGAACATAAATAGCTTGAATTGATGTAATCGAACCATCAGTCGTTGATGTTATACGTTCTTGTAAGGCACCCATTTCCGCAGCTAAAGTTGGCTGGTAACCAACAGCTGAAGGAATTCGTCCTAATAAAGTAGAAACTTCTGCACCAGCTTGAGTAAATCTGAAAATATTATCAATGAAGAATAAGACATCCAATTTTTCCTGATCGCGAAAATATTCAGCAATGGTAAGGCCTGTTAAGGCAACACGTGCACGTGCGCCAGGTGCTTCATTCATTTGACCATAAACCAAACTTACTTTTGAATCGTTCCCTTTTGTATCAATAACGCCTGAAGAGATCATTTCATGATAAAGATCATTACCTTCTCGGGTACGTTCTCCTACGCCAGCAAAAACAGAATAACCGCCTCGCGTTTTTGCTACGTTATTGATCAATTCTGTAATAAGGACAGTTTTTCCGACACCAGCGCCACCAAATAAACCAATCTTTCCTCCCAAAGGATAGGGGGTTAGCAAGTCGATAATTTTAATTCCTGTTTTCAAGATTTCGGTTGTTGTTTTTTGTCTAGAAAAATCGGGAGCATCTCTGTGAATGGGCAGGAATGTGGTGGCATTTATAGGGCCTCTATCGTCGATAGGTTCTCCCGTAACATTTAGGATGCGTCCTAAAGTTGCATGACCGACGGGTACTGTTATTGCCCCACCTGTATCGATAACTTCTTGCCCGCGTGATAGTCCGATGGTTGAATTCATAGAGATGGTTCGTACCATGTTTTCGCCAACATGAGCAACCACCTCTAAAACAACATCACGATTTTTCCCAATATAAAGAGCGTTTTGAATAGCTGGTAGATTGTCTTCAAAATATACATCTACAACGGCGCCAAGAACTTGAGAGACTTTACCTTTATGCATGTTGTTATTTACTTAAAGTTTGTAGTACGCTATCAAGCATACCAAAGTCCGTAAATGTACAAATTATTTTTCCTCCCCCTTTTGGATCTAATTGGATTTGAGTTGGCAATGATAACTTTTGCTCTATAGCTTCTCTAATATACTCAAGATCATCTGAATTTTCATTGGTTTGCTTTCTGGAAGGTGCTTTATTTCGTTCACGTATCTTTTTTTCTAAATCACGAACAGAAATTTCTGAATTTAATATGTCTGCTAGATAATGTTCAGGATTATCCGAGCCCATCAGTGCTTTTGCATGTCCAAAACTTAACTTGCCTTGCCTAATTGCTTCTTGGACTTCTGTTGGCAAGTTGAGAAGGCGCACGATGTTCGCAACATAGCTCCGGCTTTTAGCTACCTTTTGTGCAATTTCATCTTGCGTTAAGTTAAATTTTTGAAGGAGAGTTTGGAAAGACAAAGCTAGGTCTACAGCATTTAAATTTTCACGCTGAATATTTTCTATAAGACTTACTTCTAATTTCTGCATTTCTGTTTTGTAATGCATAATTTTACAAGGAATTGATTCCAATCCAATTTTTTGGCACGCACGAAAACGTCGTTCACCTGCTACGATGATATAGCGGTCATTTTTTAAATAAACTAAAATAGGCTGTAATATACCATGTGCTTCAATTGACTGAGCCAATTCAGAGATACTTTGCTCTGAAAATAATTTTCTTGGTTGATCCGGATCTGGTTCTATTTGTTCCATAGGGATGTTTGCTACTTCTTGTTCATTATTAAGATCATGAAGTAAATCGTTGAGTGCATTAGGTGACATGAATGATATAATTTAATTATCTATATGAGGTCAGTGTATCACCGAGAATGTTGTGCAGGCAATGTAATCTGAATCTAGCCTAAATGGATTTTTAGCCACCAAAAACGTAACTAACACCAAGCCCAACATTCCAATTACCATACTTTATTTTCAGAGCAAAGTATCTCTGAATTGGCTCAGTCAATTGAAGCACATGGTATATTACAGCCTATTTTAGTTTATTTAAAAAATGACCGCTATATC
>DAHXKW010000110.1 GCA_027366195.1 Alphaproteobacteria bacterium
ATTGAGTACCATTAATTTATTACCTCAGTATCAAAAGAAAAGAGTTATTATAGTTAAAATGGGAACATATTAAATTTCTACTAAAAATGGCACACTTAAAAAGCCTTCAACTGGAAAAATCATTAATATACAACCCACTCAAAATAAAAAAGTAACCCAAAAAAAAAAAAAAAACCAAAATGGTAGCAGCAATTGAAACCATTAACCATAACCAAACCCAACTTCTATTATTCAACAAATGCATAAGTGCCATCATTCTTTACTTCCAGAGAGTTAACAACCCCAGCTTCATGATCAATACCAACTCTATTATTGATAATGTTATAACTAGAGGTCTATCTGCATGCTTGGATATAAATATCACTGAAAATAAAAGAATTGAACTATCTCTGCCAGCAAAAGATGGGGGCATGGGCCTCAATCTTGCCAAAGAAGTAGGACCTGTTGCTTTCCTTGCTTCTTTTATGGAAACTAAACTAATAAGAAGCAGCATTTCCCCTATTGATAATAGTCTAGAACAACAAACCATTACCACAGTCCTTGATATTATCAACACCATAACTAAATGATAACATGCGAGAAATCTTCTTCGATGGCCGTAAAGCAACCAAAAGAGTTATGGGTTACATAAATGAGGCCAAGAAAAAGCGAATCATTGATAATTGCGCTCCAAGGGACAAAGCAAGACTCACTGCAGCTGGTGACAAATACGCCAATCAATTCCATAATATTCTTCCAGATAAAGTGCTTGGTATGTTTATTCCTAATCAGGAATTTCAAGACTTTTTCAGGATGAAATTTGGATTTAATGTGTATTCTGTCCATGCTAAGCAATGTAACTCTTGCAAAAAAGAACAAGATCCTTATGGTGATCATGCTTTATCATGCACTTTTGGAGGCCAGAGTATTCAAAGACATGACATCATTGCAGCAACCATTACTGCCATTGCCAATGATGCAGGAATTCCAGCAAAAAAAGGAGCTAAGGAAGATAAAACCAACAGTAGCAAAAATCCTAGTGATCTCATCTTCATTCAAGATGAAAATGGTAATCAAGTGGATATAGATGTTACAATCAGATCTGTCACAACCAATTCCTGTCTACGTATCGTCAATCCCTCTTCAGGAATGGTAACAGCAAAAGCAGAAAAAGACAAGCACACCAAATACAAAAGAATACTATGAAAAAAACAAAGCTTTGCTTGGAGAAAGAGTCTTCAAACCCTTCGCCATGACTACACTTGGAGGGTATGGAAAAGAAGCTGTTGAAATTATCAAGATGATTGCCAGGGAGAAATTCAACCAAACTTCAATGCCCTACTCCCTAATTGTCACCAGGATTGTTCACCAAATCACAGCAAAACTAGTCAAATGCATTGGGCAACAATTCAGATACCACAGCTCTTAAAACATCAACCTTAATCCTTTTAATCTACTTCAAAAGCAATTTTTTCCTAATCCTACTTAATTTTTAGAGGTATGGACTATTATCAAGCCTAATGGCAGTTCCTTTAATTTTTCTCTCTTTAACTTTCTCTTATTTCACAGCTTCAAAAATTTATATTAAAGGTCTGCTTCAAAAAATGGAGGAAAAAAATGATGGAAGAAAATTTTTTGATCAGCAACTACAGAGTTGGAAAAGAGTTTTATTTTTCAGTTGAAGAAATAGAGGAAATGATAAATAATCAAGTCCAATTTTAACAAGTGAAACATAACCTCCTCCAAAGTATCATTTTATGTAAAAAACCTGATCGATTCCTGCACAAGTAGGAAGTAAGAGCTTGTAGTAACCTTTCGCAAG
>DAHXKW010000008.1 GCA_027366195.1 Alphaproteobacteria bacterium
CGACAAGGCAGTATACGAGGATGATAAAATCTTCTAGAGGCATCGGGTTTTGTTTGTGTTTTCTTCAAATTCATCTAAACAAAATTTTGATGTTCTCTCAAATGTTTTCTGCCTTTAAAAAAAACTTGCACACTGCGTAACTATATCTAATGGAAACGGTGGTATTTGCTTGAGAAATTCTCTTGCTGTGTTTTTTTGTCTGGTTGACCATGTTTGCGTATTACCGTTTGTCATGATTTTTTCAAACAAGTCCAACTGTTCTTGCAAATTAAGCGCTGAAAAAGTAACAACGTTTTGAGGTCGAATGTAGATGTTATATTTTATTCGATCATCTCTGGTTGTAATAAGAATCTTGCCATTTCCCCATGTTTTAACGTCATTAGGGAAGAAAGCTTGAATATCTTCAAAATTATCAACGTTATCGAAAATCAGTAGCCACTCTTTTTGTTGAACTATTTTTTGTTTCACAAATTGAAGAAGTTGCTTTGCAAATAGTTCTTCGTTTTCTGTTTTTCGAATACGATCGAGATCTTTATTTTCTTTAAGTGTTTTGGCTAACACGAGAGCAAGAAGCTCGAAAGAGGTTAATAGTTTCTTTCGGTTTTCGGCATTAATTTCCCAAACAAGTCCAATATTCTGAGATCGTGCATATTGACGGGCTAATGTTGTTTTGCCCATCCCGCCCATACCGACTATGACAGCAACTTGTATGCCTTTGTTGTTTTTGAATTTGCTCTGAATTTGCGTTATCATTTGGGGTCTTTGGAGCAGATAAGCATTGTGAGGAATAGTTAATTCAGAACGTATATGTGATTTTGGTGTTGAAAGATGATGATGGAAAATGACAGAACATGCCAATCCAAGAACACATGCTATAGCAATGAGTATCTTTGTACTGAATTTGTATTTTTTTTCTGAAATTGGATCTAATCCGTGGTTTTCTTTTTGTCCGAATTGATCGAAATATAATAAGGCATCATCTACGATGGGATCTGTGATCAATTGTGTTAAAACGGAGAAAAACGTTTTGTAATAATTTTCCTTTTGATGGATGATTGTATGGTTGTCTGTAATAAGCTTTGTTTCTGCTACAATCTGAATTTTGAGTGCTTCTTTTTTTCGATCAAAACAAGAAATTCCAGTTTTTTCTAAGTCAGATTCGATTCGTTCTTTTAAAGCATGATCTTGGCAGATGATCTTACAGACAAGATTTTTTCCTTGTGTTGATCTGCTAACTTTTTGCAAACAGAGTTTAAACTCATGACTTATTTTTAAGCGTTCATATGCAGTATTATAACCCGATTGCTCTAGAAAATCACGAATGTGAGGACGTGAATGCAGTTTGAGTTTTTGCATGATGTGATGGATATGCGTATCAACAGCGGTCGGTTTAATGCCCAAAAGAAGCGCTATTTTTTTTGTTGCGCCTACAGTAAACAAGCATGTCAATACTTCTTGTTCTCTTATTGTGAGGTTAAGAGTTGCAAGAGTTAAGTCTGTTTGTGTTTTGCGCAAACAAAAAGTGTGCATCCTGCATATCACGAAAGATAATGCTAAGACATCATACACGTTTTCTAAAAATAATTGGCTATCCTTAAAAACTATGGAGACAATATGTAGAAGTTAAAAAAGTTGGTATTTTTATTTAAAGATTTTACATGATAATATATATAAGAAATTTATTTTCAAATATATATAAAATAAAAACAACAAAATCTCTTAATTTTTAAAATTGGTATTATGCAAGCGAAACGGGATGTGAAAAGGAGAAGTTATAAGATATGTAGATATCTTTCAGTAGTTTTGAAGGATATAAACATGGGGATTGTGAATGCCAATCTGATGCTATCGAGAAAGTTATGAGAGTATTCAGATCATGTATCAAGAACAAACAGTTAAAAAACTTGATTACAACCAAGAGTTACCTACGATTTGCAAGGTAAATATATATCAGAATTTTGTTCACCCTTCGTTTAATACACAAACGAGTTATTATATTCTGATTCATCATCAAATCTTTAAGATCACAATGCGCCAAGCTGAGTGTTTGACCTATTTATCTATGGGTAAAACGGTTAAGCAAATTGCTAACAGCATTGGTTGTTCACATCGGACAGTGAATGATCACATTAATGCAATGAAATATAAACTCGGCCTATATTCTACCACTCGATTAATTGATTGTTTTTGGAATAATCCAATTAGGTGGTTTTGAGAGTCATTAATTTTTGTATCAAGAGATGTCTTTTATGCAACAGAACCAACAGGTCTAATGATTTGATGTAAAGCATCTACGGCTGATTCTGTCATTTGAGGTATAGCTTGTAATATTCGATTTGTTTTGCCAACAAGGTTAGCCCTTAATTTTTGAGCTGGCGTTTGGAATTTAGCATCACAAAATAAATTGAGTGCCCACATGCTACCAGCAAATATACTTAACCCTGTGCATGCTGATAAAGCAATCCAATACCACTCTGAGCCTAAGAATTTTATAGCCAGATCAAGATTAGGAATTGTTCTCATGAGAGCACAAAAAGTTACCATAGTAGGGATAAACAAATTTCTATTTCCTTGATCGTTCTGGTGTGTGAACAGGTTGAAAAAATAAGAAATTGTGGAGAGCGTTGTATAACAGCTAAACAAAGGGTTCTGTCGCAATTTTTTCAGTGAGATAAAGTTTTGATTTTTTTTGAGTACTTAAGCTGCCAATTCGTAAAACTGATCCCAAACGATTGTGCAGGTCTCCTTACCAAGGTATTGTCGTTTTCGGAGCATGTGATGTAATTCAATACCAAACAATGTCGCTCGTGCTGAGTTGAAAGACTTAAATCCCTTCATGGGCTTGATGATTTTCTTGATAAATCGATGATCTTGTTCAACAAGGTTGTTCAGATATTTGATTTGCCGTACCTCGATTTGCTTTTCCTT
>DAHXKW010000009.1 GCA_027366195.1 Alphaproteobacteria bacterium
GGTGCTTTGGTGTTATCGCAAAAGGGATTCCAAGCTTTAAATAAACCTTGTTCGCAAATATAAAAGAAAATAAACAAATCATGATACTTCCGCTATAAACGTCTCAATTTCATAAGACACTGTCTTCTCTAAGTTACCAGATAAGTTGTCAATTAGCATATCCTGGGGTATTGTCGGTTTTTCTTCATTTTTGGTTGGCTCAACTTCTCCATGAGCCATAACCATGACATGAGCCCATTCTTCAGGAAGATAACGAAATGGTTTGACTTGGAAACATGTAATATGCGGCTCAAAACCTTTCATATCAATAATCTTTTGGATAATAGATTTATAGATCTGCTCAACCTGTTCTTCCCTATCTGTAAACTGCATGGTCGCTGTCATACAGGCTGTTAAGCCATGCATTGCAGCCCCATAAGCACTAGAAAAATTACTAAAAGGGGCAATTACTACACTTTCATGCTGTGGAAACAAAGCTGCTGCCGGCCCAGATAAAATAAGCGGCCCAGGCGCACTTCTATTATTGATACGCTTATAAAAATCAACCAACATATTTTCGGCCTTTTTAATGACGCGATAAGCTGTCATCACATCGACTTCCTCATCAAAATTCGTCAAGCCATTGCATATTTTTAAAGCTGATTCTAATGTGAAAGTTGTTTTAGCGGCCAAGACATCGCACGGCTCCCCAATAGTAATGTTATAATCCTGGATCGTCACAGAACTATTTAGACCAACATTTGCGAAATAGACATTAGGCACCGTAAACTGGTCATAGGTAATTTCCGGATTTCCTGCCAGATATGGTGTCAAACCCTTTTGCATCATCTTGGCAAAAGTGCCCATTTCATCCATATACATAACACAACTGTTTTCATACTGGGTCAGCCTTGTTGCACCTTCAAAAGCATTTAGGATAACAGAATCAATTGTCTGGAAAGGATATAAGCACGCATCTTCATAGGACAAAGCGGCACCGTTTGTTTGAGTAAAATACAAATCGCAGTCCATATTTAGTTCATCAAAAACACGTTTAATTTCTGAAACCTTATCTGTAAAAGTTTTTTTGAATGTAGCATTCAAGATGCCTGCATTCTCACGTTCCATAAACCCAACAATACCCAATTTGTTGCAGCATACTGTTTCAACCTTGCAATGTTTCTTGATAATTCTTTCTGCCCGCCACTCTTGCTCTGGATAAAATGTTGAAAAAACACCACAGATAACAATAACCCCTGCATTTTTTTGAATTAAACGATTGGCTGCTTCAATGATCTCCTCTTCGCATAAAGGATCAATTTCATCACCATTGAAATCGTTCCCACCATCAACTGTTTCGACCCCCATAAAAATACGTTCTCGCAATTCATCTGGCCAATTAAAACAGGGCATTAAAATATCTGGCCTATGGCCTGCTAAACGAATAACCCCTACGGGCGTTTGATCATAATGATAGGGCAACATAGCACGTACAAAATCTGTGCCTATAAAAACATGGGAAATTTCATGCCTTCTGAATTCAACCAACTTTGTGATGTTTGTTTTGACCGTTTCATACAAGCCGCCACTCATACGGGTCGCAATGTTACTAAGAATAGCACCATTTCTATTAACAACAACAGAACTTACGCGACTTTTTTCGATACTAATCCCGATGCGCATATGATTTCCTTTCCCTTTTGGTAAAGTTCAGTTCGTATAAGAAACAAACCCCTTTCAGTATACCAAATCTCCGGGGCCTTCATCGTGAAAATTGCAATATTCATAACAGGGTCTATATCTTTTAGCGTCAGGGGTTCGCAAGTGTAGGGATTGCATAAACAAATGATATCCGGGATCTCAGCGACTATCTCCCCATTTTCAAAAAGCAAATCGAATTCATTGGTCACGAACAGATCCCAAGTCGTATTTGACGGTTGATGTTTTATACGCACCCATGTTTTAAAGGGTTTTGGCAAACCTTTTCTATACACGGAAACAACACCACCGACACCTAATAGTTTACCTTTTGTATATTCTTCAAGGCGTTCAAAACTGCGTTCTTCTTTTATAATCCTACCAATTTCCAAAGCCCGCGTAATCGACCCTGGAATCAACACCTTCTTCGCCTCTTCGGCCGTGAGGATGGTGGGCACTAGGAAACTTATACCATCAGAACTTATAGTAAATTGGCGCGCATGCCGTTCGAGAGATTGATAATGCCTACATCTAAGTTCTGCAGTATTGCCATAACTATCAGTAATAAAAGCTTTCTTATGAGATAAGTTAAACACATTGCACGAAATCATTTGAAGAGACGGGAAACATCTTCCCGTACTATCAGCATCCAATAACGGGACATTCAACGCGGATGCAAAAAACAAATTCAATAACGGCGTCCCACCTGCTGCTCCCCAAGACACAAAAACACTAGCTGACCTTCCACAAGATCGTTCAATAGCTTCATAGATACTCTGAAAGGAAACTCTAGAATAAAGCGTTTCTGCTTCTACAATGGGGCTACCCATGGAAGCAACCATGGCTACCAAATCATTTTCTTGCAAATCTTCTAACTTAATCAGCTTCACACTCTCAGGGCCACAGGAATTCCTCATCATAAATTGCGTAGCGAAACTTTCTAGCCCACCACCACTACCAAGAAAATAAGAACCTATTAAAACATATGGCAAATCCTTTACAGAAATTTCCATCCGAACCTTACAAAATAATAAGTTACTCTATACATTTCTAACAATAGACACATGCCAAGCCCCAAATAGTGGATTTCCACTTTCTAACCATTCCTTTGCATGTTTTTGAAAACTACCTCTCGCCAATTCAACCCCGGAATTTTCCTCAGATTTATAACCGACTGCCAGACCATCAGTACTGCGTGCCCATTCCAAAAGCAACTGTTTTTTCTTACCTTCAAAACCTTGCATAAATTGGTTTTTTTGATCTCTCGACAAATTCATAGTAAACAAGTGAACTCTAAGAGAATAATCATCAAGTGAAACTCTATTTCTCAAAATGTCCTCTTCACTACTTATGCTGCCACCATCATTAAAACTAGCAAAATGCGAAATGGCAAATTCTACATTAATTCCCAAGTTTTCAGCTATATCAAAGATACTTAAAAGCGACCCAAAATGTTTAACTACCGGAATCACAACATTTTGAGATCTTCCAGACCGTTCTTTTTTTTCTTCACAAATTCTTTGCAAATCTTTCCCATATAAAAACAATTTCACATAAGATGACAAAAGCACCGAAAACCACACCGCTACTGTCCGCGCTTCACCTGCCTTAATGGTTACCTTTGGAAAATCTCTCATAAAAACATCATAGTTGACTACGGAATCTGGTCGTTTTTGATTGTAAACACTTAATTTATCGCCAGTTTCACAAGCTCCAAACTCTGTCAGATGTCGCGCTAAAACCATCTTCATCGCAAAAAACAACTGTCTATCTAAGCCAATTTCATCAAGCCCCAAAATATGCAGTTCCTGCAGTAACAAATATGAGACCAATACATTATCCTGACATCCCTCATCTCCTAATGAACCGTTTAGGTCTTGAGATGAAATTTTATTATGGTTGTGCTCAAAATATTTTAATAAAACAGACTCTGTAATCCCTTTCTGGTTCAACCAATTAATTGCTTTCTTAACACTTTGCAAAACATCATCAGGAAAAATAGATACGCCATTGCAAAAGGGAAGAAAAACTCTCTCTAAAGTTAAAGGAAGATCTTTAATCCCACCGTCTAAATCAAGAACTGGGACCGGACCATCACTAGCCGACGAAAGATTGGGAGAGTCCCCAGGATTATTAGTCGCACCTTTACTAGGGGTCCCATTTGGACTACTCTCTCTATCTGAACAACCGGATACGCTAGAGCCTGGCGACCGCCCCCCCTCCTCCCGGAACCGATCGCTATTAACACTACTAGAAGTAGAGTGATAACCGCCATCTCGTAGGGTACAACATCCGCCCCCCCCTTGTGCTCGATCAACAGAAGAACCTTGCATACCATGAGCACCCCTTAAAGATTGCCCGAAATTAGATAAAAAAGAAACCAAAGCATCTCTATCCCGACCGCTTGGGACACACTCACCACTACTCACAGCATTCATCAAAGAAGTCAATTCACCAAGCGACATCACTACCCGATGCCCTGCACTTCCTGCATCGCCAAATAATAAAACCAGAGTACAAATAAACAACATCTTTTTATACCCAAATTAGCTGAAACAAATTTCCACTCTTCCCCCTACTGGTTTTTCCGTCAACACACGCAAAGTATTGAAAATATGACCATATAACTGGCAAGATTTTTCCATACTCCAGTCAGCAGGCAACTTAAGAACAACATGAGTGTTGGGATTTGCTATTGCGCCTAATAAACGAGAAAAATCTTCAGAAGAAAAATTGGATACACTTTGACCTATTTGGGGCACAGGTGGGGGCTGATCACCACAAAAAACTACACCCAGAAAACAAAGTAACATGGCTCACCTCGTTTTTCCCTGACCATAGACATAATATTTGGTTTGGTCCACACCAAAATCTTGGGTGGATTTTACAACGACCAATCCTGTTCGCGCAATTGAATTTATTTATTTTTTTCAATACACATGTTAGTTTTCTTGAATTTAAACATTAATTCGAGCATACCGAACCGGCATCCTTAGTGGATCGGAAGACTTGATTCTCCGGAACTTAGAAAAACTTGTCTGCCGACGACCAAAGGTCTATGGTGGGTTTAGTTTTACTTGGTATCCGGGTTCCAGCAACTTCTTTGTAGCCCCCGGAGGCTTTATTGCACAATTAGCCACATATTATGCAGCCTGCTTTCCCGGACGTTACGAGTTCTTGTCCGAAGGACTTAGAACTCGTTAGAACCGGGACCCAGCAAGATTAAACTGGACCCCGGATATGTTGAGTCTGTAGTTCGCTATGCTCACACAGCCTCTAACTTCCGGGGAAGCAGATCGTTTAGCCAGCCGTCTGAATAACTAATTGTTTTTAATGTAAGTAAATAAATGTTAGAATAAAATTAGAAAATATATTAATAAATCTACGTGGCTAATCCTTATATTCAAATGCAAAAAATTGTGGCCAGCGACAGCATCGCCAGTGATTTTTTTGGCCAAACGGTTGCTATGTCAATTCACGGCAACACGCTATTGATAGGCGCCCCTTCTGCTGCATCTAATGAAGGAAAAGCTTATTTTTATGCGTACAATAATTCTTCTTGGACATTGGAGCAAATCATCGCGGGACCAGATGCCATGGGCAGTTTTGGCTATTCCATCAGCTTGGCCTCTCATGGCGAAACAGCGCTAATAACTTCTCCTGTCACCCCCCTTAGCCCAGGCACCGGATTGGCGCATGTATACACCCATTCGGACTCGGGTTGGACATTGCAGGAAACGCTCAGCGACACCCTTGTGGAAAATTTTGCTTCCTCCTCCGCCCTATCAGGAGACGGAAACACAGCAATAATCGGCGGCAGCGCATCATCGCTATTTAGCATATTCTCTTTTATAGATGAGGCATGGCAATTTGAAGCCCAAATTACCCCGGGCTATGGCGTCAATGCCCTAGCTTTGGATCATTATGGCAATGTCGCTCTGGTCGGAAACACCTCAAGCGCTAATGTCTCTGCGTATTACAAAACAAGCGATTGGTCTACACCAACCACATTCGCGGGCAGCGACACAACATCGAGTGATGGTTTCGGCCACAGCGTTGCCCTATCCAGAACCAGCCACCCCTTAACAGCAATTGTTGGCGCTCCCAATAAAAACTACAACCGCGGCGCAGCTTATATTTTTATATTCTCAGACTCAAATTGGATACAGCAAGCCAAACTGGTTGCTTCAGACGGCTTTCTTGGCGATCAATTTGGTCAATCCGTATCTATATCAGGCGATGGCAAAACAGCACTTGTTGGCGCAACAACGGCACCGAACAGCTCCCTAAGCGCTAACAAAGCTTATATATTCCAGAACAATAACGGAACATGGTCGCAGGTACAGTCTTTACAACTCCCCCAAAATGAAATGGCCTTTAACTTTGGCTATTCAACAGCGCTAACAGGAGATGGTCTAATCGGACTAGTTGGCGCTCCTGGTTATCTTTCAGATCAAGGAAGTGCTTACATCTTCCAAGCATCTCCTTCTAACACAGCCTCTCCCACTTCCCAAAACTCTATAACCCCCCACATGCCTCTTATCCTAACACTTTTGACACTAATTCAGACGGGGATATCAGCCTGCTTCTTATATGATTTGCTTGACTAATTTATTAATCGATGAAAACTCGCCATAAAACCATAAAAAAACTATTTAAAAAAATAAAAAACACATTGCCAAAGATGTTAATTATTTGGTAATCATAATACGACTAATCTGTAACCGTAGTTGGTTAACCTTATTTAGGAGTAGGAACATGTCTCTAAAAAGATTGAGTTTATTTATAGCCCTTGGCTCTGTTGTAGCTTGCAACAAGAATGTATGCAGTGTAGATAGTTTGGGTGGAGAAAATGGCACAGAAGTTGGCCAACGCGTCTACTTTGAATTCGATCGTCCAAAACCAGGACAAAAGGCTGCTTTGAACGCTGATCAAAAAGCTCTTGTAAAAGCAACTGCTGAAGCTGTAAAAGGTGGAAAAGGCTCACTTATCCTTGAAGGACACTGCGATCGTATGGGAAGCGATGAGTACAACGATGCTCTAGGTGAACGTCGCGCAAGTGCCGTAGCAAATGAATTAGAAAAGAGTGGCATTGAAAAATCTCGTCTTGAGACAGTTTCAATGGGCAAACGTAGCCAACCCAATCCAAACGCAAGCACACCTGAAGAAGATGCGCTAAACCGCGTTGTGATTGTAAAACAAAAGCGTTAATTTCTTTTCTCAAATCTGAGCACCAGATTTATCATTTCCAATAGATGGTTTTTATATCTTTGATGCTCCGGATGTTAGAACATTTTGCGTTGACAGTACTGCTTTAGTATCTGTAAAATCAACAGTATTGGGTCCATAGCTCAGTAGGTAGAGCACCTGACTTTTAATCAGGGTGTCGAAGGTTCGAATCCTTCTGGACCCACCATATCTTCTACAGCATATAGTATCGGAATCTAAGCATGTTATGGGATAACGTTTGTAAGCATATTCATGCACAAATAGGTGACGCAGAATATACGAGCTGGATCAAGCCATTACTGTTTAAATCTATTGATAATGGGACAATTTTGATCGAATGCCCCAGTCTGTTTGTGAAGCACTGGATAGAATCAAATCTACTGCGCACTATGGAAAAAGCTTTTAAAGATTGTCTGCCTGATGTAAAAAGCATACATATTAAACTTGCTGTTAACTCTAACAAAAAAAACAAATCGAATGATATCACAAACAATTCCCCCCCCACTGGAGAAAGCGCACCAATAGCCACACAAAATGTTGAAGCGCGCTATACATTTGACAATTTTGTTGTGGGAAAACCTAATGAATTTGCTTACGCCGCTGCGTTAAAAATTGCCGAGTCTCCTAAAGTCCAATTCAACCCCCTCTTCCTTTATGGTGGTGTAGGGCTTGGTAAAACGCATTTAATGCATGCTATTGCCAACCGCATTAAGCAAGTAAATCCTAAAAGGCGTGTCGTATATTTATCAGCCGAACAGTTTATGTACGAATTCATCAAAGCAATCAGATCTAAAGACACCATGAGCTTTAAAGCGCAGTTTAGAAATATAGACGTCCTTATGGTTGATGATGTCCAATTCTTTTCAACAGCTAATGCGACACAAGAAGAGTTTTTTCATACATTTAATGTCTTGATCGATAACAACAAACAAATCATTATTTCCGCGGATAAGTCGCCTTCTGATCTTGAAAATATAGAAGAACGCCTAAAGTCTAGAATGAACTGGGGACTTGTCGCAGATATTCATCCTACAACCTATGAACTACGCCTTGGAATTCTCCAGAACAAGGTTGAAAAACTTGAATACAACGTACCTAATACCGTACTTGAATTTCTTGCTTGTAAAATCACATCTAATGTTCGCGAACTGGAGGGGGCCCTTAATCGCGTTATGGCTTATGCAGAATTGGTTGGAAAAGAAATTGATTTGGATTTAGTTATTTATGCTTTGCGTGATGTACTACGTGCCCAAGAAAAAATAATCACGGCCTCTGACATTCAAGAACGTGTTTCAGAATACTATGGACTAAAACGCTCTGACCTAAAATCTGCCTGCCGACGGAAAACTATTTCTCGTCCGCGTCAGTTAGCCATGTATTTATGCAAACAGATGACACCTATGTCTTTACCCGATATTGGACGAGAATTTGGCGGAAAAGATCACACTTCTGTACTTTATGCCGTTAATAATGTCGAAAAACTAAAAAAAATAGACCCTAATCTTTCCAAAGAACTAGACACTATTACTAGAACATTAAACGCAAGCTAATTTTCATAACTCTTCAGCTTCAAAAGTACTTTGTCCTTCTTTTGTGCTTGATACATTCGTAATAACCATATGAAGCCAAGGGCGGTAACTTATGAACTCAACGCTGCTGGGAATACTTATTTCTTGCTCTCCGATCAGATGGCATACAAATTGTCCTTCTCGGTTGTGCCCTTCTAAAGAATTAGAACACACATCATACCGCAACCGTGTAATTCTTTCTGGCCAAACTTTCTTCCACAAGCGTTGGATACAACCGACCTGGATCATATCACCAACGCCAAGATGCAAACGTTTAAAAGAATTTGCAGGGCATGAAATTTTTGTCCAAAACTTTTGAGGATACTTGAGTTCTTGTGTACAACCTGAAATCTCTTCAGGTATGCAATGGTCGACACCAATATATAAACTATCTTCCATTTACCCTTTTAAATGAGGCCTACTTTCAACACCTTAGCCGGAAAATTGTAAAGAAATTGCTACCATTTTCAGGTAGGATAAAAGTATAGAGATTCTT
>DAHXKW010000028.1 GCA_027366195.1 Alphaproteobacteria bacterium
CAGGACTGATCAAGCAGTACACCGTACGAGAACTTCTGCAAGAAATGCAGACACTGACCAAAGTGAAATACACGGGTCGATATGGCTACATCCTGACAGAACTCACAAAATCACAGCGGAACATCTTGAGTGCCTTGAACGTCGAGCTCCCCACCAAAACCTAGGTATAATTTTATGGGAAATCAGGTAGTATGCCTTCTGTTGAAGGTATACGCTTGAGTTTTGATTAGTATATATAAATTATCATGTGGTCACATCTGTTTTTGGAAATATTAGTTATGTACTGGATGAGTTGATCTAATGGTTTGTTACATTAGTATTTGTTTGGACAGGATCTTGAAGCGCCATACAGTGTAATAATCTATGTGCATCAATCGATGAAGGCTTGTTGTTATTAGGACAACATATTGCCTTTGAAGATGATAGTTTTATATATTGTGGTTGTGTACAAGAATGCTCGCAGGAGTAAAAATAGTTTTTGAAAACGTAGCTTATGATAAGTATCGAGGCTGTCTGCAAGAAGAATAGTAATATGATCCACCATGATTTATAGTCTACCGATTTTGATAAAATAAAGTATTCAACAGCTATAACAAGAAGAGAGCTGCAAATTGCAATAATTAGGATATCCCAAAAGTTAAACACAGGAATTGTTTTATTCTCGTTCTTAATTATATTTTATTTTAATTTTAAATTTTTGTCATTATATTAATAATGTCCAGTTTATATAATAGTAGCCACCTAAAAGTGCTGACATAAATAAAACGCTGCCTAAGAAAGTCCAGTAGTGTTTAGCTGTATCTTTGGCAGAAAATTCGAACCCGATAATTAGCATCATTTCACATCCCATTAAAAATGAATCCAGAAAAGCCATAAACCAATCATGTTGCTGCTGTATGGCAAAATAACCTGACAAAATGCCTATCATAACACCTGTGATTGAAAACAAACGGCTAGCTAGATTGTATTTTTCGGGGAACGTATCAGACAAAGTATAGTCAGCGAGAGAATATACAATTATGCAGTCAAGCGTATATAACCATATCTCGTAAGATTTTTTATGGGCGGAGATGGGGATATAATGGCTCGCTGAATAATTAAATAAGAATACAACAAATAGTTTTATTCGATAAATAAGGTCAGGTGTTTCAAGGCCATTTTCCCGAAGAAATCGTACGGCGGTATTCAAGCCATGAATTATTATAAAGCCCAGAACAACACAACAAAGAAAAATGAACATAAGAAACTCACCTGCGAATTGCGGATAGAATTTTTTATGTAAATTGTCAGCGTATTGATACAAAGAGTCAGTATTAAAAATAAGCCAATGTGTTACGGCAAAACCACTGCTCATGGAATTTAAGATCCTGGCACCAGTCCCACCAATACTCCGGATTACGGGGAAGATTGAGTGTACTAATAAAATCGAAAAAGCTGAAACTAGAACCCAGAAATTGGGATCAATAGCAGGCATAATAATGGTATTTATTAGTATTTTGATTTAGATTAACAGCAAAACATTTAAGATAAGGTGAATATGATTTGTTTCCCTTTATTAATGACTTTAATGGGGTAACTATAATATTTATCCAAAAATTTTTTTAAAACTTGTTTGTTTTTTTGAATAGCAAATTTTGGATTGCAGGTAAAATTAATTTTATTAAAATCTGTTTCTAAACCATTTAGAAAGTTTTTAGGGGCGTGAGCTTCTTCTAAAAGTCCAAATAATTGGAACACTTTTCTCATTTGTGTCTGACTTTGTTTAAGTGTGGGCCATTGCTTAAGTAGTTCGATACGATAGTAGTCATGTCTATAGTTATATAAACTATAATAGCAAGTAGCGGCCAGAAGGTTTATGCATGTTGAAGCTAATAGGATTAAGAGATGGGGTTTAAGTAGGTTTAGTGCTGTAGAAATTATTTTATAAATTTTTGTAGTTATTTTTTCATTTGTTTTGAATATAAAACCTTTATAATTTTTTGAGATTCTTACTGTCTCTGGAATATCTTGAAAGTCATATACATTCATAGGAATATCTGGCGTGTAGTCAAAACGATATAGATATTTTTTTGTAGATTCTATTGGTTCTTCATTATTGGGAAGCAAACGTTCGCAAACATAAAGTCCGTCTTTGATTACAACTACCATTTGACGTGGCAATAAACATAAATGCCAACCTTTTGTCATTGATTTTAGTTTATCTGCTAGGAAGAGATGTTGCCATAAAATACTAGTATTTTTTAGGTTGGGTGGTGTTTTGGCAATGGATACATTTTTGCCGGACTTGACGATAGCATATTCCGGGCTCCATTTTATTTTTAAATATTTTTTCAAAGCTATATTTGGTTCAATCTCATATTGTACAATTGTGTCGTATAAAATATCAGGTTTAGTTAATAGCATGAAGGTGATCGTACAAAGGATTGAATACTGTCAAAATAATCATTACAAGAATTCCTCCGGTCAGCAAGAGTGTCAGTGGTTCAATAATACGCATAATTATGGTCATGCGTTCCTGGGTTGTATGTAATTGAGTTTCAGCAATATCATCAATTTTTTTTATCCAATCATCACTTCCTATAACTATCATATTTTTTATATTTGAAATATTTGATAAAACTTGTCCTAAAGGTTGTCCTAGCTTTAAAGCGATAGAGCAAGCTTGATATTGTTTTTTGATTTTTTGAAAGGGGATAGTTGCTTCAAGGCTTTCAAAAACAAAAACCGTTGGAATTTTTGCCGTTAATAAAATTGCTAAAATTTTTAAAAAATAGGCAGACTGAAGGTTGTAATACGTGGAGCCAATGAACGGGATTTTGAATATTATACAATTTGTTTTTTTTATAATCTGAGGTACCAATGAGCAAATAATGCCAAAAGTACCTAAAAACAAGAAAAATATAAGAAGTGTGTTCAAAGCAAAATATACAACATATAGGCTCTTAGTATTACAGCCGAGATTAGATGTTTCTAATTGAGGAATTATAAGGTGTACAAAACTATATAAAACCCCAAATAACACAATTAATAAAATCAGGGGATAAAATAAAAGCTGAAGGCTTTTCTGTTTTAAGCTATTTTTAAAATCCAGATAGGTTATGGCGCACATTAAAGTGTCTGGAAGTCGTCCGCTAAGTTCTCCCACGCGTATAAACATGATGACAATGGGGTCGAATTGTTTTGGGAATAAAGCAAGAGCTTCGTGAAGATAGGCGCCATCTTTAAGCATGTTTAGACATTTTGTGGCGCACGATATTTGTGGTGTTTGTTGAGCTAGGCAATATAATCCTTGAAGTATATGAAATTTTTGTTTTAAAAAAGTATGTAAATCTTTTAAAAATTGCAGGGTAGAAAATTTTCGAAATAGCATTAAGTTTCTTGATAAAGCTGCTAATTATAAGTTAAGCCTTCTATGTAAATAAAAATTTAATATTGTAGTCTGTCCTATCTTAAAATTCCTAAAAAATACCATTAAATTAATCTGAAATTAACGAATGAAGATTATATGAGGGTATAGTCAATGAAAAAGATATTAGGATGAGTTTCTTTCAATTTTTGCATCCCATGTTTAAAGATGATGATAATGCCAGTGCCAATGATAATAAAAAGCAAAGAACGCCCACTATATTTTTACAATTGGATGATTTGTTTGCAGGTGTTTCGGTACAAAAGCCTAAACATTGCCCAGTTTTTAAATTTAAAGAAGGTATTTGGGCTGATTTTGATACGCCCACTGCACCACCTAGTATCACTCCTGAGCCAGGCTCATGGAATCAAAGCAAATTTTTCGTTGTTATCCCAGAAGGACCTTACTATGCGCCTTTACGTAATTATGTAGGTTCTAGGAAGATGTTCAAAAAGGCGGAATTAGTTGTGCAAACAAAGGTTAAGGAAGTATTGATGGATTCAATGACCTATACATTCCAGTGTTGTCGTATTGAAGGTGTTGCCATTGATCATGAAGAGAAACGTCTAGAGTTAATCTTAATGAGTGATATTATTAAATTAGCCATTAAGGCAGTTGATCCCATTACTGATCAGGTTGGTGGGATGAAAGTCTCAGAAGTGAATGTTCCCGAAAATAAGGTTTGTTAACTCTGTAAAATCATTTCCACGAAGTTCATAATTTTTATATTGATCAAAGCTTGAACATGCTGGAGCCAATAAAACGACGGCTGACTCGTCATAGTTCAGGTTTTGTGCAATTGCTTCCAGGGCTTTTTGCATCGTTAAGCACTTTTTAAATTGGATAAACCCATTTAGACAATTTTCTATTAAAGTCGATGCTGTGCCTATACCGTAAACACATACAACGTTTTTCATATGAGGTAACAGGGTATCTAGATTTTCAAATTTTGGAACCCCCCCCCATGATTAAATGAATGGGTTCTTGTGAAAAGCGTTTTAAAGAAGAAATAACGGCATGGACGTTAGTTGCTTTGCTGTCGTTGATAAATTTTACTTTTCCAATTGTATAAATATGTTGTTGTCTATGAGGTAGGGGGACATAGGTTTCTAAGCTTTTTAAAATGGCAGAAGGGGAGATCTGAAGAATTTTCCCAACAATCCATACGACGGCGCCATTTAGGATATCATGCTGCCCCATTGTTATAGGCAATTCGGCTTCTTTTGTATTACCTTTCCAAAGCTCTATTCCTTTAACAAAGTGCCCCTCCGAAGGCTTTGTTGACAAAGTAATCGATGGATATTGGGAGGCTATCTTTTCTGTCCAAGGGTCGTCAGTGGCAATTATTTTTTGTTTTGAAAATTTAAGCAATTCTGTTTTTGCTTCAGCATACGTCTCCATCGTTAAGTGGTGATCAATATGATCTTCATCAAGATTTAGAAGTATACCAATGTCAAAAACATTACCGTCGTGAGGCTTATTATAGGTAAAATTAGTGGGTAAGGTTTCTAATTGGTAAGAGGATAGCTCTAAAACATAAACGCCAGACTCAGGTAAAATTTGTAAGTCAGTGACAGGGGTTCCAAAATTCCCTCCCAAAGCGTGAGGCAATCCAGCAGTTGCCAACATATGACTAATCATGGCGCATACGGTTGATTTTCCGTTGGTCCCTGTTATGCCTATAACTTTGGCGTGGTTAGGGTTTGCAAAAAATGCTAAATCTCCTAGAATTGGTAAATTGTGTTGAATGGCTACTTTAATGAGAGGGTCATGGAATGGAATGCTGGGGCTTTTTACAACCTGTGTATATTCTTCCCAATTTATAAAAGGTGGTGTTTTTGTATTGTCTACAAGAGTGTAATCAACATTGTGTTTTGTACACCATTTGGTTAGCGCTTGGCCTGTTACTCCTGAGCCAAGGATGAGGATCTTATTCATCATCAAACCACTCTGGTGTCTTTATTCATATTATTACAATATGCTAGAAAGAGAATAGTATTCCAAATTGCAGCATCACAATTATGTTTAATTTAAAAGATTTGCGCGCGAGACCAGAAGATTATCAAGTTGGTTTAAATAACCGTGGTTTTAGTGATATTACAGTTGCGCAAGTTTTGGAAAAAGAACAGTATTCCCGCGAAAAGCAACAGGAAGTTCAGGTTTTACAACAAAAGAAAAACAATATTGCTAAACAGATAGGCAGTGTTACTCCGGAGGAACGCTTTCCATTAATTCAGGAAGGTGAGCGAATTAAGAAGGAGCTGGCAGAGGCTGAAACTATTTTTAACGAATTAAAATTCGAGTTGGAAAATATTCTATCATTTATTCCAAACTGCCCGCATTTATCCGTACCCATTGGGAAAAGTGAGGAAGATAATGTAGAAATCCGAAAAATTGGACAGCCTAGACAGTTTGATTTTGAACCAAAGGAACACCATCTTCTTGAAATTTCTAAAGAAAATATGGACTTTGATGCAGCAGCGCGTGTTAGCGGTTCACGTTTTGTTTACTTGAAAAATGATCTGGCTAAGTTACATCGAGCTATTGGTCAGTTTTTTTTGGATACATTAACTGAAGAATTTGGCTATACAGAAATGTTTACGCCTTATTTAGTTAAGGAAGAGAGCATGTTTGGCACAACTCAGTTGCCTAAGTTCAAGGAAGATCAGTTTGAAACAACAGATGGCCGATGGTTAATTCCTACGTC
>DAHXKW010000078.1 GCA_027366195.1 Alphaproteobacteria bacterium
TAAAAATAAGCTTGCAGCGAATAAAACGCCAACGAATCTGGGCCCAAAGACTGTTAATATAGTTAATGCAATTAGAACAAGAGAAGAGTAAAAACGTGTTTTTAGCATGCGTCTTGGTTGTAAATAACTCGATTTATATTAGCCTATCCATGGCCGTTTCCAAAATATGTGGCTTTTATTAACTTTCCTAATGACTTGGGCGCATGATACTGGTGGATATATTTTTGGGAAAATTTTTGAGGGCCCTAAAATTTGGCCTGAAATCAGCCCCAATAAAACGTGGTCAGGACTTTCAGGTGGTATCATTTGCTGCATACTCGTGAATGTTCTTTTTGGCCTATCAAATGAAACAGATCTACCGTCTTTAGGCTTGCCAACTATTATCTTGTTAAACTGTATAGCTCTATCAGGTGATTTGATAGAATCTAAAATAAAACGCCTGTATGGACAAAAAGACTCTGGTTCTATGATCCCGGGCCATGGCGGCATCCTGGATCGCTTCGATAGTTTTTTTGCGATCAGTATAGCGATGTGGATTCTTTATATTTTTTAAATTTACAAACCGAAATTATTTAACCAAATTCAATTTAGAATTCACTGCTATTGCAGAGGTTTTCTTGAACCCAAGAATAAGTAGTAAAGGCGCAGCAACAAAGATCGAGGAAAAAGTTCCTACCATAATTCCCACAATAATGGGCAAACTGAATTCTGCAATCACAGAACCACCAAAAAAGTACATAGCAAATAAAGCCATCATTGTCGCTACTACGGTCAAAATTGTTCGGGATAAAGTTTCATTGATAGATAAATTAATAATTTCCGTCAAAGACATCTTAGTTTTTTTCGCAACATTCTCACGTATTCGATCAAAAATAACAATCGTATCATTCATTGAATAACCGGCTGTTGTCAGCAAGGCAATGATAGCAGATTCATTAAAATCAAGACCGAATACAGAAAACAAAGATAAAATGGCGACACAATCATTAAGCTGTGTAATAACAGCGCTAACAGCATATTGCCAATCGAATCTAATAGCGACGTAGATTAAAATACCCAACAACGCAAAAAGAATTGACTTAATGGCCACTTTGGTAAGCTCACCACTTGCCTTGGGCCCAACAGTTTCAATTTTGCGATATTCAACTCCAGCACCAAGTGTGTTTTTAATTTTATTCAAATTCTGTTCCGAATCTTCTTCTTTAGCTTTTTCATCTCGCTCCATCTTAATCATCAAATCATTAGATGAGATTCCAACCTGCTGAATTGAGACTTGACCCACATTTAACTTTTCAAGCTTCGAACGCAACTCTTGAAGCGATGGCGCTTTTTCAAATCGTGTTTCCAAAACATAACCACCCCTAAAATCGACACCATAGTTAATACCTTTTATAGCAATAACGCTCAGTGTGCCAAAAAAGATAATCGCCGATATCACAAAAGCAATTGTTCTATAGCGCATAAAATCTATAGACCAGTTAAAATTCAAATTAAGTAATGCCATGTTGCCCCCTATATTGGTAATGAATCCAGTTTTCGATTTCTTGTGTACAGGTAAATTTGATAATAGGTTAATGTTAACGCTGTAAACATAGAAATGACAATTCCAATCATTAACGTCACAGCAAATCCTTTCACAGGGCCACTACCAAACTCAAATAAAACAGCTGCGCCGATAAGCGTCGTTAAATTTGCATCTAAAATGGTTGCCATAGAGCGTTCAAAGCCTGATACAATAGCGCGCATGGTCTTAAGCCCCTGCCGCAACTCTTCTTTTATACGCTCATAAATTAAAACATTGGCATCAACTGCCATACCGATTGTCAAAGCTAAACCAGCGATACCTGGAAGCGTTAAAGTTGCCCCTAAGATAGAAAGTGCTGCAAACGTTAAGATCAAATTAAAAATAAGGGATACACAAGCAAATATACCAAATAAAGAGTAAGCTAAAAACATAAAGATACTAACGAAAACAAAAGATAAAATAACCGCATTTTTACCATCTGCTATCGCATCCGTTCCCAAACTTGGCCCAACAGTTCTCTCTTCAATAATCTTCAGTGGAGCTGGTAAAGATCCTGAACTTAAAATTGTTTTAAGCCGAGTAGCATCTTGCAATGTCATAGCTCCAGAAATAGAAGCTACACCAATAGGAATATGCTGCGTAATTTTAGGTGCACTAACAACAGTATCATCAATAACAATAGCCAATTGTTTACCCACATTGTTAAGTGTAATATCACTAAACTTACGACCGCCAACCGTATTCATTTCCAAAACGACGCCTGGCAAACCTTGTTGCTGAGATACCTTCACATTTTCAAGCACATCACCTGTTAATAAAATTTCTTTTTCCACAACACATAAATGATTAGGATCTTCTTTGGAAGGAAACACGTCATAAATAGGAGAAATTGCATATTTTGAATCTTTCTGAACTGTATCTTTTAAAAGCCTAAAAGTTAAACGTCCTGTCTGCCCAAGAAGCTTTTTAATTTCTTCTGGATTTTGGACCCCTGCCAATTGAACGATAATTCGATCTTTTCCTTGTTTATAGATGCTGGGCTCTTTAGTCCCACTTTCATCTATGCGTCTTTTGACAACCTCAATGCTTTGTTCAACTTTTTTTGCATTTCGCTCTTCTTTCTTAGCAGGATCTTGAAATAAACGTACTTTACCACTTTCTTTGGCCAATTCCGCAGTTAAACTGAAGGAGGACGCAACTTTTTTAACCTGTTCAAACTGATCCGTTTTTAAAATAATTTCATCACCAATTAATTTGATTTCACTAAAAACCACTTTATCTTTGCGAAGCTGTTTTTTAATATCCGGGATTAAAGCTTGCATTTCCTCTTTATAAGCTGCTTCCAAATCTACAAACAATTGGAGATAAGACCCTCCTTGTAATTCTAGCCCCAAATTAACTTTGTGATTGAGAAAACCAGGCAGTTTGCTTGAGGGAATAATATTGGGTAAACAAAGCATTGAGGTTGTCAAAAGACGCATAGATGAAAGTGGGACTAAAGAGCCCAGCATCTATAAACAAGGAAAAGATCGAATTATCGTTCAATTGGCAGGGGTCCAAAATCCAGAAGAAAT
>DAHXKW010000100.1 GCA_027366195.1 Alphaproteobacteria bacterium
TCATACTTGTTTTCAGGTGGAATGTTAGATTGATGGAGTTCAATCCATAGTTGATGCAAATCGATCTATCCATGCCCATGACCAGATTTCGCTTTGTTTATTGTAAAAGTGCGCGCGCATTTTTATCATAAACAACTTGGCGATGGGGTGGAACCCCTTCGTGCAAGGGTTAAGGTTTTGGTAAGATTCGTTTGCCAGAGCCTAGCGGCGAAGCTATGTAGTGGTGGAGGCGGGACGGGAGCTTCCGGCGTGGCCGATCGGGCGGGCCCCAGATCAGCGCAGCACTATATCAAAAAAAACCACAAAAATGAGTTCTTCTTCGTTATTCTCTGTTGGTTTCAAAAGCAGTCGATTATTGTTTTCTGTTAAGAGAAACTTTGTGGGTTGATATCAATGATTTGTTTGATTGTTGTTGGGCATTTAATGGGGGTTAGCCATGCATTGATAAAGTGTTGCAAATGTAGGCCAGGAATACTTGTTTGAATAAGGAAGCGGTACCGATAATGATTTTTCAGATAAGATAATGGGGCGGGGACAGGGCCAAGTACTTGAACATCTTTAGTATAGGGTTTTAGGTATTGCATTTCTTGTAAATACGCACGTAGTTTTTGGATATTGGTGCCAGATACGAGGATGCTGGCCAATTGACCAAAAGGTGGTGTTTTCATGCGTTTTCTGTCTTGAATTTCATAGTCAATATAGCTGTCGCGGTCCCATTTAATAAGGGCCTGCATAACAGGGTGATTAGGGGATAGCGTTTGAATAATGACTTGACCAGGGTCTTGTTCTCGCCCACTACGACCAGCGACTTGGTGTAATAGTTGATAAGTACGTTCCGAACACCTGAAGTCGGGACCTGATAACCCCATATCGCCATCGATGATACCAACCAGTGTAAGGTAAGGAAAATGATGGCCTTTTGCTAGGATTTGTGTGCCTATAACGATATCAACCTCTCTATTCTTTATACTATCTAGTGCGGCTGATAATTTTTTGACAGAAGACATGTGGTCTGAAGTCATAACTAAAGTTTTATAGTTGGGGAAGAACAATTGAACTTCTTGGGCTACTTTTTCAACCCCAGGGCCAAAAGGAATTAACGAACCATGTTTTGGGCATTGATAATTTTTAAGAGGTTTTGAGTGACCACAATAGTGGCATTTTAATTTTTTATCTTTCTGATGTAAAACAAGAGATACGCTGCAGTGAGGGCACATTAACCGGTAGCCGCAATCTTCACATGTTAAAACAGGTGCATAGCCACGACGATTTAAAAACAATAAAACTTGTCTTCTAGCATCTAATGTTTGTTCCATGGCTTCTCGCAATCCTTTAGATATTAAGCTTTGGTCAAGTTGCATAGGGACAGTTGTTACAGTTGGGTAAACAGCTTGTCCAAAACGGTTTTCCATTTTAACGTATCCATATTTGTTTTTTTCTTGGGCATTGACCAGAGTTTCGATGGAAGGTGTTGCGGAAACAAGCAGGCAAGGAATACGTTCAAAATAAGTACGGGCCACAGCCATATCTCTGGCATGATAATAGGTTAAAGCTTCCTGTTTATAGGAAGGATCATGTTCTTCGTCTACAACGATAAGTCCCAAATTCTGGAAAGGAAGCATAAGCGCAGAGCGTGCGCCAATTACTATACAAGGTTTTTTACTTTGTATTATTTGCCATACTTTTTGCTTTTGTTTTGGTGTGATGCTTGAGTGCCAAACATAAGGTTCCTGGCCAAATTTTTGTGTAATTCTGTCAATCAATTGTTGTGTTAAGGCAATTTCTGGTAATAATATTAAGGTTTGCTGACCTTTTGTAAGAATATCTTGAACGACGCTAAGGTATACTTCTGTTTTACCTGATCCTGTTACACCATCTAAAACAATAGGGCGTTTTAATGCAAGTTCTTTTCTGATGGCTTCTAGGGCAGTTTTTTGTTCGGCAGACAAAAGTAATGTATCACTATTTTGTAGGGACAGGTCATGGCCGTCGTCGCTGTCTGTTTTTGCAGGGAGGGTATTAAAAGGTAAGACCATCTTGGCAATCATGCCAAGATAAGCCAGAGTATATTGATTCATCCATAAGATAAACTCCAGCATTTCTTTAGATATGAAGTATGGTAAGATAGCAGAAATTTGTTTAACGTCATAAGTGCCTTTAAAAGTAATCGTTTGATCAGCTACAATGCCAATTTTCTTTCCTGTTTTTAAAGGAACTTCAACAATTTGCCCTATTTTTATTTTCTGGGAAGATTGGTAAGTCAGCGTTTCATTTAAATAGGTGGGAACAATTACGTGGTAGTACAAAACAAAAAGAATATTATCTCAGAGCTAATCAATTATAAGGGAAAAAAGGTTAACGGTGTGTATAAGCGAGTAGGTTTGGTGACACAATTCTTTTATATAGTTCTTTTGAGAGCCGAATTTTCATGACAGTTTAACTTTCTTCAATTAAACTTAAGGTATGGTCGCCTCATAATTATTGAAATGATATTGACTGCGCTTGGTAAAATATTCGGTTCTGCTAATGAAAGGCAGGTGAAA
>DAHXKW010000143.1 GCA_027366195.1 Alphaproteobacteria bacterium
ACATACAAAGCCCCAATACCCTTAGGCCCATAAATTTTATGGGATGAAATACTCATCAAATCGATTTGCATTGCTTTAACATCAAGAGGAATCTTTCCCACAGCTTGCGCCGCATCCGTATGAAAGAACACACCATGTTCACGACAAATCTGACCAATTTCAGCAATTGGCTGAATTGTACCCAGCTCATTACTAACAGCCATAACACTAACAAGGCACGTTGTATCCTTAATTGCTTTTTTAACATCTTGAGGATCAACAAGACCGTCCTTTGATACAGGAAGATATGTAATTTCAAAACCATCCCTTTGAAGATGACGGCACGTATCTAGGATGCACTTATGTTCGATAACACTTGTAATAATATGATTTTTTTTAGCACCATAAAAACCAGTCACCCCACGAAGTGCTAGGTTATTGGATTCTGTCGCACCACTTGTAAAAATAATTTCTTTAGGATCTGCATTAATAAGTTCTGCTATTTGCTTTCTCGCAGTTTCAACAGCTTCTTCAGCCTCCCAACCAAAGCTATGATTCCTAGAATGTGGATTTCCAAATTTTTCTGAAAGATAAGGTAACATAACCTGAGCAACCTCTGGATCACATGGGGTTGTTGCTTGATAATCTAAATATACCCTACGCATGCTTTTGCTTTTTTTGTTCATTGTTACGTGTATGTATTGTACACCAAGTATCTGCTAAAAACTGTATTTCCTCTTGCAAAATATCAGGGCCAAAGCTGATTCGGACACACCCGCGAGCCACTTCAGGCGCTATACCCATATTAGCCAAAACATAAGAAGGCTTGATCTTCCCAGAATTACAGGCTGAGCCATTACTAACAGCAATCCCATGTAGGTCAAACTGAATAAGCTGCTGCTGGCTATCAATGTTAGGCATACTAATTAAGGACGTGTTTGGCAGACGTAGAGTATTATTCCCAATTACAATGGCATCTTCACAAACGGTTGTAATATAATTTTCCATCCAATCTCGGTACTCTTCCGCAGATTGCCAATTCTCCTGTAAAGCAAGTTCTATAGCTTTTGCAATCCCTACAATACCCCATACATTCTCTGTCCCTGCACGCAAACCACGCTCTTGCCCACCACCTTTTAATAAAGACTCATACGATAACTGAGGATTAACACCTAATATACCTACACCAAAAGGCCCCCCTAACTTAAGTCCAGAAATAGCAAATGAATCAAGACCTCTCCAACAAATAGGCATTCTTCCTAAAGCCTGAACAACATCACAATGGAAAACACCCCCATACATGTGAACCAAACTAGCCACGTCATCAATAGGTTGTATAACACCTGTTTCGTTATTAGCTGCCATAACACAAACAAGAGCTGGGCTTGGCAGTGTTTTGAGTAGTTGCTCTAAGTGTTCCAATGACACCACACCATCAGAATTCACTGAGCAAATGTGTGCATCACGACGCACATCAAGAATAGACGGATGTTCAATACTTGAAACAATAACAGGTCCTTTAAAAGATGAAAGTACAAAGTTATTCGCTTCTGTTGCACCGCTACAAAACACGATATGTCCAGGCTCCAGTTTAAGGAGTTCTGCAATTTTTCTGCGTGAAGACTCAACTAAATCCCGCATTTTTCTCCCATAAGCATGAATAGACGAGGGATTTCCCACAAGATCCCATACTGATAAAATTTCTTCCTTTACTTCTTTTCGGAAAGGCCGTAACGCATTAAAGTCACAATAAATTTTTTTACCTAATTGTTGCACTTTGATTTTTCATGTACTATCATAACATTATGGTTTTTTTTACCATTTTTCACATGGTTAGTCAAAAAAAGAATAATTCTATAGAAGTGTTATTTAGCAATAGCGCTGCTGGCCGTATCCAAGGAAAACTACACGCCCAAGATTCAGAGCAAGCTCCTGTCGCTTTACTGCTTGCCCCACACCCTCAACATGGTGGAAGCATGGATAACAAAGTTGTTTTATCAATGTACAAAACATTTTTTGAGGCAGGTTATACCGTTTTACGTATTAACTATAGCGGGGTTGGCAAATCAACTGGTATGAATCTTGGAAATAGCGAGGGGGAATTAAACGATGCCGCTGTGGCACTAGACTGGGTTGAGCATCAATATCCTACCGCAAGAGCCTATGTTATCGCCGGCTTTTCTTTTGGTGCATGGATAGGCATGCAGCTTCTAATGAGACGTCCTGAAATTGATTGTTTCGTAGCTGTCGGCGCACCAACTCATATGTATGATTTCAGCTTTTTGTCTCCTTGCCCTGTTGCTGGCTTATTTGTTCATGGAACAGAGGACGAGGTTTCCCCTATCATTTCCCTTAATAATTTGATGTCAAAAATGCGTATCCAAAAAGGAATAGAAGTTCGTTACGAAAAAATTGAAGGCGCTGATCACTTCTTTACAAACTATCAACCCACATTGACGCAAAAATTAAAAGAATATCTCCTATCACGTGAAAGCACCAGCAAGCAGCGTCAAGCATTTGGATGATTTGCTTAAACTTGCACAAAATTCAGGAAAACAGGTTCTTAATCTAAGCGCTTCACAACCCACGGACGATCTAAAAAAGGAAGTAGAGATTTCATCTCAGGCCCATGATCGAATCCTGTTAGCACTTGTCTTATTGGCATAAATAAAGATTTGCCACGTAGGTCCGTTTGCGCCTTAATAGAATTGATCCATATATCCCAGGTATTATCAGACCACTCGTCAGGCAGTGTTTCTTTACATAATTTATAGAAATCTGCACCTTGTGTTTTCACACCTTTAAATTCTGAAGAAAACACATGATTCCACGATTCTATATCAAAACGCGTATCCAAATTAAATCGAATAAGATCCCAAGCACCTTCCGAAAAATTTGCAGCAATATGCTCTTCTGCTAACCATGAATAGGGTACATGAGATAACCATTTTTTATTAAGCTGAACTAATGTTTCCGGATCAAACTTTGGCGGATTTCCCCCAAAATGTTGTAAATCAAAATTATTGAGCAATTGATGAAATGAATAAGCTAAATCAATATTAAGAGGTGTTCCTAGATAACGTAAATAAGACAAAATCACTAAAGGCTCAACCCCTTTTTCTTTCAGGTCCTTTACGGAAATACTCCCCAACCTTTTAGAAAGCGCTTCCCCCTTTGGCCCCGTGAAAAAACTCATGTGCCCGAACTGAATATTAAATGACTTATTCAATAAACTAGAGACTGCTTCAAAAATTGGAATTTGCGCAGCCGTATTATAGATATGATCTTCCCCACGGAAAATATGTGTAATATCTTCATCCACGTCATCAATAATCGAAGGAAGGGTATACAAGTAGCTTCCATCTTCTCTAACAATAATAGGGTCGCTCATAGTTGATGTTTGGATATTAAACTTTCCCCGCACCAGGTCTGTCCACTCAATATGTCTATCAGGTAGCAAGAAACGCCAATGTGGCCTTCTTCCTTCCTTTTCAAATTTCTTTTTCTCCTCATCTGATAAAGAAAGGTGCGCACGATCGTAAACAGGGGGTAAACCACGACTTAATAAAATCTTTCGCTTAGCCTCCAACTCTTCCGGAGTCTCATAGCAAGCGTAAACCAGACCTTTTTCAATCAACTTTTCTTTAATAAAATCATATCGATCAAAACGATGCGACTGGTGAAAAACGTGATTATAAGTAATACCA
>DAHXKW010000160.1 GCA_027366195.1 Alphaproteobacteria bacterium
GGTTGAATTTAATGTGTTCTGTGGCTTTTTGGCGGTTGCATTGTAATGCTACATTCCCAGAATGCAAGGTTCGCTTCGCTCTTAAGACCTTGCATTCTGGTTACTACGCTATTAATTTTTGCAACTAAGCCAGAAAAGCCACAGAACACATTAAATTCAACCTCAAAAAAAATCGCATTTCTGCGATCAGGGAAAAAATTGCCAAATTTCATATTTGACTTTTTAGACGGCGGCATTTTCCCATAACTAATATCCGCAATAGAGGCTTGTTGTTTGAGCTTAGCTTGTTTAAGCAAACGTGTTAGTCTACGGTTATCCCGTGTCACCCACTCTTGCTCTACAAGCAAACCAAAACGTGTTTCAAAATCAAGATCAGATAGGGGGCGTGCCAATTGATCACAAAAAGCACTAGCCATACCTGTTAATTTCATATCATTTAATTTTTGCAAAGTTGGATGAGTTAACATGATAGTACTCCCTTTACTGATAATTCTTGGTAATATTCTGAACCGCGTATATTTTGATGTCTGGGTGGCGGGTGCGCTATTGATTCTAAAGGCTCATTCTCCAAATTATTTTTCAGCATATTTTTAGTTTCGGGATACCGTGTCATACCAATTAATAAAGCTTGTTGACTCGCTTTCTCAAGGCGCTCATTGCCATATGATTTTGATAAACGTAAAATACCTAAGCAAGGCCGCAATCCTTGCTGCGCAAAATCTTTTCCTTTTACAATACTATTGAGCAGTTGAACGGTGTTGGGACCAATCTTTTTTGCCCATTCCGCAATCGTTTCTAGTGTCCACTTTGCCTTTTCTTGGTGAGACTTTGGCATGTGCGCTTCTAACGTCGTATAACCATATTTATGGTAACTTCTCACATGTACCACTATCCGCTCATTGTTTAATAGACACTCAATTGTTTTTGCTGTTGCACGCACCATCATGTGCTGCCCACAATAAATATATGGCACACTGTAATTGTGGTCGTCATAAGTAAAGTGATAATCAATATTGATCTTCACTTTCTTCCAATCAGCATATGCGTAGGGTATGGGCGGTAATGGTTGTAGCGCTAGTCTATCCAGCTCCTCAAATAAAGCACGTCTTGATGTTTTCTTCTTTTGAAAAGATCCTCTGTTCAACACTTCCAATCGTTCCCAAATCGCTTTATTAAGTTCACCTAAACTGTAAAACTGTTTATCACGAAGAGGCGCTAAAACTTGTCTTGTAACAAAACCTACAGCCGACTCTACTGTTGCTTTGTCTCTAGGAGACGCTGTCCTGGCAGGTAAAATGGCTACATTATAATATCGACAAAATTCTGCATAAACTGGATTAAGTTCTGGATCATATCTATCTGCTTTCTTAACGCCAGCACGTAAATTATCAGGGATAATTTCTGCTGGTACACCACCCCAATATTCAAACATGCGCTTTGTTGAGTTTGTCCAATCTTGTTCTTTTTGTGATCGACTGGCTTCAACATATGTATAACTCGATGCACCTAAAGACCCTACAAAAACTTGGGCTTTTATAATTTCACCAGTAACAGGATCTACAAATGACATCATCGTTCCAGCGTAATCTACAAAACACTTCTCACCAGATTTGTATGTCTGTCTCATGACAGGACGTTCCAGTGCCTTTTGATAACGCCTGTAGTACAAACAAAATTGTGCATAGCTCATAAATTTTGGATTGCTTTCAGCATGTTCCCTCCACACTAACTGACGTGTTACACCTTTCCGGGATAGTTCTTTGTGTACCTTATCCCAGTCAACTTGTGCCGCCTGTGTGGCTTTCCGCTCTTTCTTCGGATCACCAAACAATTTGTGGTTCAAATCCGCATCTGATAAATCCTCTGGTAAAGGCCAAACAGCAAGCCCTGCTTGCTTAATTTTTGTCGCATAATACGAAATCGTTGAAATGCTAAGGTTCACACTACACGCAATTCGACGATAACCATGTCTTTGTCCAAACTTTTGTTTGATAATTTCTCTGACTTTACTCATTTTTATCCTCTCCATCAAAAACTCTTCCTTGGTTAAAACCTGGAATAATATTAACTTAAAATTTCATTTTTGGATCCAGAGAAAACGTTCGAATGAAAACAATAATTGCCGTTCGAATATAATAATAATCAGCGTTCGAATCGCATAATAATTCGCGTTCGGATCTGATAATAATCAGCGTTCGCATAAAGCAATAATTAGTGTTCGAGCAAAATAAGAATAACTGTTCGATTACATAATAATAGGTGTTCGAATTAGACAATAATAATCAACTGACTCCATAACTTTTACCAGTATGAAAATAAGTTCGATATTCCCTGATATATTCAAGTGCCATCAAGAGTTGATCTTCTATGCTGAGTTTTGATGGACGGCCACCTTTTATGTACTTTATAGCATTTGCCGGCTGAAGAATCCCAACCATCTTTTCAAAAGTAGAGCGTTTTACCCCAGTTAAACGTCTGAATTTCTCATCATCTAATCCTGCAAGCTGTTCGTACCTCATATACTACCAAGCTGTTTTTTAACTAATTTTATAACTTATTTGTTACCAATTGCTAGTTTCGAAAGAGGTCTATTGAAAAGATTCAACAGCGCGTTGAGATGGCGCGCGAGCAACACTATGACCACAAAGTAGATCAGATCTTTAAAGCTTCATTAGAGAAAGATCAACAACGCCAAATTCAGTTTCAGAAGGAGAGTCAGAGAGAGATGGAACGTTGAATCTAAGAAAACTGGGTTATTACCTGGATTGTTGCTTCTGTCTCCTCAGGATTACTACTAGAGATATAGCGAATAGGAAAAGTAGTTCCTATTGGTCGGTCAAGGATATCAAAGCGATACTTCCTTTGTTCAGTGGCTTCTGTGACAAGTTTTGTATTTCCAACTTTTATAACTAGAGAAGCAACAGGAGTATCGTACTTTTCTGACCTTCTGGGTAGGTCGCGAACGAGAGGAAGGTCAGTTTCCATGGATTGGAATTGTTCGAGTGTTTCTAAATCAATATCTGATTTTTCTGCATTTATTGTTCTTAAATTTCTCAAGGTCCTGTTTTTTGCTAGTTCTCTTAAGAAAGAAACCGCATTTTTTCGTCCTGATACATCAATAGTTGCCAAATTTGGTAATGGAAGCTGTGCTAGTTTCATTAAAACAGTTAAGTCTTCGTCTTGGAAGTTAGTGTTATCACCAGCTAATTTTAATTCGAAAATATCACATAACTTGTCAGTAAGAACCTTCTGACTAAGAAAATCCCTAATATTTTCCAAGGAACAGCTTAATTTATTATGAGCAGGAGATGGTTGAAATCCTGCAGCTGTTCTATTAAAACCATAACCATCAGCATTAAAAACGAAATTTGGCTCAGATATTTGTTGACCACCAAACACTAGGTTAGTTATTAACGAAAAAAAACATGATACACCTCCTATGCTCTTCTTGAGGGAATTTGTTGAAAAGAATAAGCATAAATTGACATTAACAACAGTCCAATGGACCCATCGTAAAAGCCAGATCTAACTAATCCCTCAACCTCTCCATCATACATGCTTTTTAATTTTTTTAATACATCTCCAATCGACTTGATTTCTTGTAAATTGCTTTCAACTTTAAATTTACTTAAAAATTGAATTGTATCTCGGATCTTTTGTAGTTCCCCTATATAGGCTGGAATTTTTGATGAAAAACCACAAACTTGACCGAGATTTTGCAAATTAGAACATAAACCTTGCAATTCTTGCTCTGTACATTCTTTGTGCTTCATTCGCGTTAATAATGCTGCGGGTAAATTGCGATACAAAAAATGGTGAAAGAAAAGTGTTTCTGTTTCTCTGGACAAGAGCATACTCAATGTTCCACGGCAATAACGACAAATATCCAGGAAAGATATTAAAGAAATTTCAATTTCTGTTGCTGGATTCCCATCATGCCTACCTATAAAACGCACGTATTTTAACGATGGTGTAGAACTACTAACGAATTTTAACCAGGCTTGCTCACTATCATAAAAATTGCCAGTAAAATCATCTGTAAAACAGTCTGGGTTACCGCAAACTTCACCTAATCTAGTCCTGCAATTACCCTCTGTTGATAAGCCGAGATTGCTTTTGACAAAGCTTTGATGTTCTTCCGGTACTAATATCCCTCCCTCTTTTGCAAGCTCATAAATATCACGTAATGATCCAGAACAAAAACGTTGTCCTGTTATTTCTATGTGTGGATATTTACAGCAGATTTTTCCTTTTTGTCCTTGTTCAGATCTGTTTATTAAACATTGTTTTATCGTATCCCAAGCTTGAGATTCAGCAGGCGATAATTTCAATTGTGTCATTCTGGTATTAGCACTAGCTTCGACGTCAAATGGCAAATCCATAGTTTCTCTTTGCGTTTCACTGCCACTTATAAAAACACCACAGTATATTATGAAGGGACTGTAACCATTATCCCTATTTTTGAATCTGAATTGTACTACTAAAGGGTTGGGTCCGCTCCCACGTTGCTCATAGGAAAGTTTCAATTGTTCTAGGAGTATTGATTCAAATTCTGCCTTTTTATTAAATGTTCTTGGTGCTTCGGAACTGGCGGCAGCAGCTGCTGCAGCTGCCGTGTTTGGCTCAAGAGTTGTTCCCGTATGTTGTTTAGGTTGGTTTTCTACTTGAACATCTTCAAAAATGTGGTTAATACCAAATTCTTTTCCTCTCTCGGCAGGCATCTCTGCCCGAGTTTTATCATCGTCTGAAACGGAGGGTTTTTGTTGAGAAAAGGGAAGAATTTTAATTGATCGAAAACCACATTGTAATTCAGTAGCGCTTAATATTGAAAATATGAATAAAATTGCCAAATTAATTTTTCTGTTCTCAAACCTCACCACAGTATAACAGAAATTTAAAAGTGTAAAATTATTGTTTTATAATTTGTGTTCTAAGCGAAGATTAATGAGATGGAAAATTAATTTTTAATTTGAAGATTTTCTATATCGTACCCCACAGGACTTTGGTAATCGGATAACCTTGTGGTAGTTGGACAAGTGAAACCAGCTCTGGAAGGTCGGTTAGATCAGATGCAGCCTAATTTCCCATAAAAATTATACCTAGGTATATCAAAAGCGAAGATTGGCAAATGTTTTCGCTTGATTTTCGCCAAATTCATAGGTATAGTTATACCTATGATCGTGAGGTTGAGATCATCATGACAAGCCGCGTGAAT
>DAHXKW010000176.1 GCA_027366195.1 Alphaproteobacteria bacterium
GGATTGCTGTAGGAGGTTAACGTAGCTAACCAGTCCTGGTTGTTTATAATTTTTTGCCGTAATGATTCAATAAGGGCTAAATCACCCGCTTTTTTATATACGACTAATAAAGGAATCATAACATTAGGGTTTGAGAAGTAAAATGTACTAATAGTTGTTTTTGTATCGCCTAGAACTTCTGTTAAAAAGTCTTGACGAACCTCTTGGTCTAAAAGTCGTAAAACTAGCGTAAATAATGTTTGTTGTAAAAATGGTTTTGTTATATTAACGACCTGCGTATTTGTAGTTTGTAAAGATGTTATTACTTTTTCAAAGTCTAAAATTAAGTTGTCTTTATCCTCTTCCGTCACAGGTATGAGTGATTCCAATATTTCAGGAGTTGCTACGCTATCTAAACATGTCATCATATTGCTGCATAAAGAGATAGGGTAGCTACCATTTTGTGGGTCATCATAGCATAGTCCAGCAATTATAGACTTACATACTTGATGCGAAGGTAGGCCGTTGAGGATATCCAATAAGTTATCATACCCACTGGCAAACGCCCGCATTAAAATGGTTGATTTATTAAGTGGTAGGTCATTGAGGGCATCTATTATAGTTCCCTTGTCATAAATTTTTACGACTAGCCGGATATGTGCGGCTGCTTCTTCTTTGATTGTTTCGTCAAACGCAGAGTGTAAGGCTTGTATAAAATTAGGTTGGTTATAAATTTCACCAATAAATCTTGTTATTTTATGATAGTTAACAATACCATTTGACTCCTTTGTTTCTAAAGCATTCAAACTGTCCAATATATCTTGGTAATCATTTGTTTGAATCATTTTTAAATTAATTAAGTTTCTGAATTCGTGTAACTGGGAGTCTTTAACCTTGGATAGCATAATTAACAATGCATGATACATTGGTTCGCTTTTTTTTCTTACGTCATCAAGCTGTTGGAAAATAGCTCCAGCCTGTGATTCACCCATGATATTACTGAACAAAAGTTCTATCTTTCCGGAGGTCATAATGTCATCAATGATTTGCTGTCTATCTGTTGGTGTTTCTGACATTAAGGAAGCGTAATAACTTCTTGTATCAGCATTTGTGTTAGAAAGTTGTGTCAGTAATCGGACAAAACGATATTGATCTGTTTGGGGAAGCATAAATGTATTATATTGGTCTACGATATTATCAGGGGAGCAATTATCGTTGATAATACTTATGAATCCAGATAAAGCTTTCCAAGAACCATCTGCATCTTGGAATAACAGGCCGTCAACCACACCAACTAGGGCTTTGTTATCTATGATTCCACTAATGAAAAGTTTGTAGATAGTGCCGTCTTGTGTACATAAAGCATTTAATATAGTCAAAGATTTATCAGGTCCGTTGTTTGTATTATCGCAACTGATGCGATCTATGGCTAAATACTTATCGCGTATAAATGGAACAAACAGGCGTGTTAATTGTCGGCTATTCAATGCGTTGATAGAATTAGCAATGTTTTTAAACATTTGCTGATCATGGATCTTATTTGTAATAGTATTCATAAAATCTGCAATTTGATCTTCTTTAGGGTTTTCTGATGGGTCCTCATTTGTTCCTATTTTAAACACCCCAGCCAGTAGGAATGGTAGATTTTCTAATTTTTGGAATAAAGTGAATAATGTTGGTGTTGCGGAGGCTAATAAATTGTCGCGTGTAGAGCTGTCCAGCATTTGTAACTCTAATATGAGATTTTTGTGAATATTGCCTTGGGCATCAAAGAAATACTGATAAATATTTGTAGAAGATGCTTCAATAGATTGAATCAAGTGAGGAAGAACATTAGTCTGTTCAATGGAATATAGGTAAGCTGCAAGTAATTGATCTATATCTGAAGAAGAGAGGGTTGCTGTAAAATCAAAGAATTTATTGGCTATAACAATATCTGCAGCATTAGTCCATACGAATTCTTGGATCAAAGTTTGGACATCTTCAGCCGATAGTTTACCGATGGATGCCAAAATGGGATGAGGTAGATTATCTTTTAATAAACGTTGTAGAAGAGCTTGAATACGAGCATAACCGTTATTTCCAAAGGCGACAGCCAGGTTTACTAATCCCTGTAAGATCGTATCTTGGGAAATCAACAATAACTGTTTAAGTACGTAAGAGACATCAGTATGTGATGGGGTAAAGAAGTTGGAAGATATTTTTTGCTGCCACAATAACCTGTCTTGAACAGAAACTATTGAATATCCGGTTAATGCTTTTAAAAGGGATGTTTTGTTCCCAGCCGGAATGGTTGAATCTATAAATATAGAATGAATGTCAACAACAGAATTTTTAGCGTTAAGAGCTTGGTCCACAATACGTATTATATCTAGTCTAGTAGATTGATATAAGTTTATTAGGTTAAGGAATACGCTTTGACTGCTCGCTTTAATCACATTTATAAATCCAGTTGCGACCATGTGGGGGATATCAGGGCCGAAAATAAGGTTGCTAAATAGCAGGCGCATTGTTCCCTGATCTTGTATAGTACTAATTTTTTTCCATACAGATGGGTCTATATTTTGATTAAGTAGGTTAGTAATAAAGCTTGGTGAGAGAGTATTAAGTGCATCAAGAATATTCGGAAATGTTTCTATAGCGGTATGATTTGCTGCAATATTATTTGATTCTAAAACGCCTTGAAATATTTGAGTTTTTTGTCCATAGGTAGTTTGCATGTCGTCGAGTAAATCTAAGGATAATTGAGGGAAAATTGTATTTATTTCTGGTAGTTTGTTGATGATTTTTAAGGCGTCATAACGTTTTTTACCACCTCCATAAATATAGTTTAGATAGTTTTGAGCACTATTAGGATCCGTATTACATGTACTTTGTATTAGCTCCCAGAAATTTGGAAATTCATTTTTTGTAAGGTCATACTCGTTATTGAGCCCAAGAGTTTGGAGCAAGTCAGAAAAAAACATTTTTGATATTTACAATAATCCTCTAATTATATTTTATTATTAAAATACTATTTTTTAAAACATTTTTTTGTTTATACTATAATTAAAAGAGGATTTATTTTTATTGCGATGGCTAAGCAACCTTCACCAAAAGCTAAATCTAATAAAAAATCTTTAAAGAAAACAGACAATATACTCTCAACATTAACATCAGATTTAAATGCTTTTTCACCGATTCCCATTTCAGAAAGTGACATGATTTCTCTTAAAGACAAAGCATTCTCTTTTTTAGGGATTGGGAATTCTTCCGATATTTTTTCCAGCAGTGACCTTATAGAAGAAGGGATGTCGATTTGGAATGCGATAAAATCTAGTCCTAATTTTTCTACGATGCTAATTAGTTTAATATGCGCTTTTTTGTCTAGTGCAGCTTTTTATTGGGCTGGGAAAGCGATGGTTAAGGCTAAATTGGATGAGATGTTTGATGAAAAAATACCTCGTTATAAAAATTTAGTTTATAGTATAGGCGGTATTCAAAATGTAGATATTGATAGAGTCCTGCTAAGAGACGATATGAGTGAAGATTATTTTAAAACTGATTCAGCCAGTGGTAATGTGGTTTTAGATATAGAGCAATTACTTGTTAAGCACAAGGTTGTCCAGTCTTTAACTGATCAACGCAGACTTAATCCAGAAGAATTATTATCCAAAGCAGACCTGGATGAAAAAGTTTTTAGTATGGGTGAAGCAGATGGTCTGATTTCAATCGATATAAACAACCTTATCCAAGAATATAACCTGGTCCAAACTACAAGCAAAATTAATCAGCTTAATGTAGACAGTGTTTTAATGCGTGATGATATTCCACCATATATTTTGGGATCAACAGGAAGTAATCTGGAAAATTTAGGTGTTTTAGATGCCCAGTTTAATGATGGCGCACTCATTGTGAATTCAACAGCAGCAAAAACATATGCCGCTTTGTTAAATAAGAAAAAACCTGTTGTGCCACAAAAACCAATTACACTTATTATTTATGATGATTGTGATATGAATGTTTTAAGTGCAATAGCAGTTCAATTAAGTGGTCAAGTGGTTTTGGACATTTCTAATTATAGTCAGGATTTAACACTTTTTGATGCTTTGAATCTTAATTATGTTAATAGTCGAGCAGTGGTATCCTCTACCTCCTAGTTTTTTTTGAGTATGATTAAAAGTGTAACTAGGGATTATGCTTGTTTGTTTTTTTGCAATATTATTAAGATAAATTGTGTGTATACACTTCCTATGACTATGAAAAATAGATTAATTTTCAGCCTTATGTGCTGCATTATAGTAATGAGTTGTTCTGCAAAAAATCAAAATATCTATGTGGGTTGTCAAGATTTTTCTGTTGTAAAGACTATTTTTACCAAATCTTATATGCAGCAATTTTATGAAGACATTTTGTCTAAACAGTGCGTTGAAAAATTTGAGGATTATTTTACAAAGAACTGTCGAATACAAATTAATGGTAAAATTTTTGATGCTAGTTCTTTTAAACAACGGATGCGTTGGCTAAAAGCTCATACAAAATCTATTAAAGTTGAGGTGGTGAATTTTTTCGTTTCACAAGATGGTACGCAAATAACAGATGCGCATATTAGTTATTCTATAGATAAAAAAGGAATTTATAGAAAAGTTTTCGTCATCCAGCAGTCAGTTCTAGAAAATGGAAAAATTAAGTTCTTCACCGATGCTACTTACATGATTGAAGGTGGTGATAAAGATTTAGCAATAGCAACAGCGAAGTAATGGATTTTATCTTGCAAGTTAATGAGGAGTTTAAGAACTGTTACCTGACTATTGTATGCGCTTTTTGGCAACTGTCAGTATACTAATAGTTTGGTCATCAATAAATTCACCCCCATCCATGCCGTATTGTGTAATTTCATAAAAACCACTTTTGGCCAGCATATCGCGTAACTCTTGTGCTGTACAAATTGAACCTGTGCCGCAAGTCATATCCAAGACAGTTTTAACATTATGTTTTATCAGTATCTGTTCTATGACTTGATTCTTAATTTCTGTATCATCATTGATATTGAACATATCAAAATATTCTGGGTATTTTTGGTATTCAAGAGGTAATCCTAACCGCATGATGGTCCTACCTAATAGTTGATTAAAGGGAGTTTTTGTAAGAAGTGTTGCCAGTAGCGGAGTAGTTCGCTATTTACAGATTTTGGTCGCAACGGTAAAACAATAAGTTGGTCAATAGGCGTATTTAGGAAATACGCTGGATCTAATTGTTTCTGAAAGCGGTGTGATACAGTATTAGGTATCTTAGAATGCCTTGTAATGGCTATAGCATTTTCTTCCTCTAGGCAAAAATCGATAAATTTATGGGCTAGTTCACTGGCTTGAGATGTTCTCGGAATTGCAAAACAATCAATGTACATCCTTTTTTCTTCAGCAGGCCTGACAAAGACAAGCTCAATGCCATTTTCTTTTGCATCAATAATTGCTCTTGCAGCCTCATCAGATAAGGCCTGAGTATATAGTAATTCATCAACTAAAACATCATTAATATAGCGGTTGTTGCTAAACCGTCTTATGTAAGGTCTGATATTGTGCAGTGTATTATATGCTTGATATAAGGCTTGTCTGTTTTGTGTTTGTGGTAGATATCCGAGGTAGCATAAGGCTGCACCAAATACATCTTGCCAATCGTTTAACAAACCGATTCCATATTGACTGAATTGTTTTACTAACCTTGGATTAAAAAAGTACTCATAAGATTCTGGTTGTACAGAAAGTCCAAGACATTTGATTCTAGTCTGATTATATAAAATACCAAAAGTTCCATAACCAAAAGGAACTAGATATTTATTTGTTGGGTCAATTGTTTTCATTTTTTCCCAAAAGATGGGAAAAATGTTTTTATAATCTTTTATCTTTTCTTTGGTAATAGGGAGTAGTAAGTTTTGTTGGATATAGCGAACGAGAACTGGCGTAGCAGTTGGTGTGATGAGATCGTATCCAGAAAATCCACTGTTTAGTTTTGTTTCCAGGACTTCCTGAGAATCAAAATAGTCAATAATTAGTTTAATATTATTTTTTTTTTCGAATTCCTTTAATAATGGGAGAGGAAAAAACTCGGACCAGGTGAGAATTTGCAATTCTTGCTGCTTATGATCATGAAAAACGAGGTAAAATAAGTAGATTACAATGGTAAATAATAGTATAAACCTTAGAAACTTAGTACGTAGAAAACGGTGTATTATTAAGAACAAAGGATTAATAAATAATATGACCTAAATTATCCTACGCTGCTTTTTTAAGTTTTGCTAACCTTCTGCTGACCTTTTCCCATCACTTTTGGGTTTGAATAACTTACGTATGCGTTGAAAAATCATATAGGAACCAAGCCCCATGATGACGTAAGGTGTGCAGGTAACAACAGTTGAGAAAAATGAACGTCTCGAATTGGCTTTGTTGTTCATGTCATATTCAATTTTTGCTTCAATTGCTTCTGAAACGGACTCTATGATTTCTTGTTCATGGTCGATTGAATTTGTGAGCATATCTTCTTTTTTGCGATACCCTTGTGGTTTAATTGGATCAACCATATTGTCACCAAGTGTTACCATATATTATTAATTTAAATTAGTTTTAATTAAAAAATCAATATTTGTTTCTAAAAGTCTTTATTTTTTACCAGATTCGTTGTCTCTTAAGCTAATAGTGTGCGAAATGATTTGTTTTATTTAGCAAAGGTGGTAAATCATGTAATGCACCATTGGAAACAAGGTGTTGTTTAATTTTTGTATCGCATAATAAAAGCTCTGCTTGAAGACGGAAACAGTTGTGATCTGAATATAGTTTTTGAGCGAGTATGCCAAGTAACTGAGTTCCTAATGCTGTTTGGGATATACCAAAATCTAAAAATCTATATAAAGCATCTAATGCACAGTGGGTATGTGTTGTTGCACAAACCAGGTGACCCGTCATGGCTGCGCGCAAACTTAATTCAGCAGTTTCTTTATCTCGAATTTCTCCCACGAAAATAATATCAGGGTCATGTCTTAAAATTGATTTAAGTCCATCTTGATAAGAGAAGATTTCAGGGTGGCGTATTTCAGTTTGTTGAATAGGAGGTAGAATATATTCAACAGGATCTTCTAAAGTCATGATTTTCTTATTATATATGTGGGGCTGAAATAAGCTATACAAAGTCGTCGTTTTACCGGATCCTGTTGGTCCAGTAATCAAAAATAAGCCGGATGGGGTGTCTATTATTTCATTTAAAATTTTTGAAAAAGGTTCAGGGAAACCTAATTCTTTAAGAGATCCTACTTTATGATGTTGGTATAATATTCGAATTGTTACGGTCTCTTCCCCAAGAGTAGGATGAATAGCGATCCGGCAGTTAATTTCATGACCCGCAAAAGTTCCATTAATTTGACCATTTTGAGCACGGCGTGTTTCTGTGATATCTAGTAGTGCTCTGATTTTAATTTGATTAATCAAAGCTCGCCATTTCTCCTTAGCAATAATACTGTGTTGTTTTATAACCCCATAAATTCTAAAAGATAAGCGAACGAACATGTCATCATGCAAGAAATGTATATCACTAGCCGATTTTTTTATTGCTTCCTCTAATATTTTTGTGAGTAAATCATTTGTGCTAACGGCGTTGGCTTTGTGTATAAATTTTTGTATGCAAGAAGGCGTACTTATACCAATTTGATTGATGGTAAATTCCCGCCTTAACTTATCAAGTATTACAACATCAAAAGGATCTTTAGTTAGTAGCCAATAGATGTTATCTTTTTTTGCGATAAGCACACCTTGTTCATGGTATATATACTCCCAAGTTTGATTTGGGGAGATAAATTGGAAGTTTAAAATTTCTGAAAGGATACCATAAAGTACATGGGCAGACACAAATTGATAATTGACTAGTTCATCAATAGATAAATTTTGAACATATCCAAGATTGTAGTCAGATAAAAATTGTCTTTCAACAAGAATATTAAATAATTTCCGGCGTAATTGAGGGGATAACAAAATGTAGTGCAAAACAAGCATCCTTATCTTAATTGTGCTGTAAAAATGTTAATAAAATCATGACATAGAGTTTATGAATTTGTATGATAAATCAATGAGTGACGAAGTTTTTATTATTCTATATGCTTCTGTTTTTTTCTATCCTTTTTTCAATCGAAAAATCGGTGCGTAGTAATTATTTTACCTACCTGAAAACTTCGCATATGCGTACAATTCGAGTGCGCAAGGGCCCTAGTTCTAAAAGCCCTGTTGCTGCTATTTTAACTACCCCCAAATATCCTCTTAGAGTTACGCAAGAATACGAAAATTGGCGCCAAGTTGCTGATAATCAAGGGGAAATTGGTTGGGTGCACAAGTCTTACCTGATATCTAATGGTAGAAAGTATGGTGCGACCTTATCGAATTGTATTTTAATTTCTCAAGACAAACAGAGTGACATTGCACACTTACCGCAAGGGTTAGTCGTTGAACTTCTGCAAAAACATGATAAAAATTGGCTAGTCATTGCTAAGGATGGACATGGAAAAAAAATGACAGGTCTTGTGCCCTGTTCTGCAATATGGGGTGAGTAATGGTTGTTGCATTAACGGGTGATCGGCCAACAGGTCCATTGCATTTGGGCCACTATGTTGGTTCTTTAATGAATCGTTTGGTTATGCAAGGTGATTTTGAGCAGTACATTATGATTGCTGATATACAGGCCTTGACAGACAATTTTGAGCATCCCCAAAAAGTTACGGAAAATGTACTTGAACTAATAAGGGACTATTTAGCTGTTGGATTGGATCCGTCTAAAAATACCTTTTTTATTCAATCTCAAATTCCTGAAATTGCAGAGCTAACAGTATATTACCTCAATCTTGTTACAGTTGCGCGTCTAGAGCGGAATCCTACCATCAAAACTGAGATTCAACAAAAGGGGATGGGAGAATCCTTGCCAGCAGGTTTTCTTTGTTATCCTGTTAGTCAAGCTGCTGACATTACTGTTGTTCAGGCAGAAGCTGTGCCCGTTGGAGAAGATCAATTACCCATGATTGAACAAACCAATGAAATTGTTAGGCGATTCAATCGTATTTATAATACTGACTGTCTGAAAGAGTGTAGGCCTATTTTAAGCCAAACAACACGTTTAGTAGGTATTGATGGAAAATCAAAAGCGGGGAAGTCTTTAGGAAATGCAATTTCTCTTTCTGACTCGCCTGAAGAAATCAAAAGAAAAGTATTTTCAATGTTTACAGATCCTGATCATTTAAAGGTTTCTGATTCTGGTAAGGTAGAGGGTAATGTTGTTTTTGCTTACCTAGATGCTTTTCATGCGAGTAAAGACGAAGTTGCTGAATTAAAAACTCATTATCAAAAGGGGGGATTGGGTGATACAACAATTAAAGATATTTTAAACACAACATTACAAAACCTATTAGATCCTATACGGGGCAGACGTGCAGAATTTAAAAAATCTGATTTATTAGATATCTTGCGTACAGGTACTAATAAAACGAAGGAAAAGGCTTCAGGGTTAATCGAAAAAGTCAGGGGGGTTATAGGTTTAAAGTATTACTAAAATTCTTCAGTTGATGTGGTGCCGTCTTTATTAGCAATAATTTTTTCAACCTTCATTTTTGCTTTGGCTAAAATATCTTCGCAGTGTATCTTTAGGGCATTACCACGTTCAAATAAAGTTAGCGCAGCATCAAGAGGAATATTTCCTGATTCCATTTTAACTTTTAAAGTTTCTAATTCTTTCAAAGCGTCTTCAAAAGACATCGATTTTATGTCATTTTCCATTTTTGTGGCTCCCATAGTATATCATTACCTTGGTTTGCAAAGCGTGCTAATACGAAAAGCAAATCAGACAAACGGTTGATGTAGGATAGCAGATATGGGTTTAGGTTGTCTTCCTGCATTAGAGCAACTAAGGAACGTTCAGCACGTCTACAAATGGTGCGAGATACATGTAGGTGGCTTGCTAAAGTGGTACCGCCGGGCAAAACAAATGATTTTAAAGGTTCTAGATTTTTGTTGTAATTATCAATGAGGTGCTCTAGTCGTGTAATATAATCTTTTGTTATCTGAATTGTTTTGGTTTCAGGCATACATAGGTCTGCGCCAAGATCAAATAAGTCGTTTTGAATTTTTTGTAATAGGATAGCCATCATACCATCTGTTGCAAAAAGGCATGCTAGACCGAGGCTAGCATTTAGTTCATCTATTTCCCCAATAGTGTGGAGTCTTGGATCAGATTTTAATACTCTTTGACCATTGCCCAGACTAGTCTTTCCTTTATCGCCAGATTTTGTATAAATACGATCAAGAAGAACCATAAATCAAATAAAACAACTGATACGAGCCAGTCTACATATTTTGATGAAGGAAAGGAAGTGAAATGCTGTTAACAATTGATACCCGTGGTTCTTCAACTGTTTGTACAGGTAATGACTCCCATTCTCCCAAATTCCACTCTTTTAAATTTTCATGAACATGCAGATGCGCTTTTTTGAGTATATTTCCCAAGATTGCTGTTTTCCTTTATTTGTTAATGGACTATCTATTGAGCCAGAAGTAACCCCGATTTTGTTAGATTCAGATTCTCCATGTCGCATAAAGTAAAACTCATGTTCAGTCATGCTCGGTTGATCCCTATATTCCTGTCCCGTATTGGGAGGAATGGATAAAAAATTAGTTTTTATTTAAATCATTCTGAGCGAATGAATGGAAATTAACAATCTAATTATAGCGTCTTTTAAAATAATACTTTATGCGTTCTTTAGAGTTCTGTGGATTTCAGTAGTTTTGATTGGTCTCGCCTGCGGCTCGGGCCTCCGTAAACCCGAGCCAGAGCACGTGCCTCCGCCTCCTCCACCGCTAAGCCATAGACCCCTCATCCCATTATTCGCAGTTAGAAAACTGTTAATAAACAGGTTGTGACAGGTTTTCAAACCCAATCATAAGCTCTACAATTACTTAGTATACGTAAGTAATCTTCGAACCTAAGGCCCGATGGCTTTAAGGATTAAATCGTAAAATCTAATCCGGTCTATCGCCCAGGGATCGTGCAATCTCTGCCCACCAGGTGCGGCCATCTTACATTTCTAATAT